>NZ_JAUBQH010000043.1:0-56184 GCF_036701145.1 Microcoleus sp. Pol17C6 | reverse complement strand
TCTGGCTTTTCGCTCATCTGACTACATTACCATATTTTTCGGCTCTCTGCGGAACTATTTTTTACCTGAATCCTTACGTGCGATCGGGCGTTGCGTACGTTACGACTGTCGGGACTTTAGGCGGCGGGTTGTTGGCGGCGGTTGCTTTGAATGGTTTGGTTGAGTCTTTGATTGAAAAGCCGAATTGTCATTGTCATCTCAAGTAAAAATTGGCTTGAGAAAAGCTTACAACTCACATTCTCCTGTATCGGGATTTGTTTGATAGCGCAATTCTGGCTTGAAACCTAGTTCAAAGAGTATGGCAAAAAGAAGTGTTTATATTCTAAGTATTACTCCGGTTTTTCGAGGTTTAAGACAGCAAGATCGGACTTACTTACTCAGGCTCTTCTCACCCATGAACAAAATTTGAATTCTATTTTAATCTAAAAATTTCTGAGCTTCAAGCCAGAGCAATTAATCGCAAAAGGTACTCAGAATTGTGTTTAACCGTGCTGAGTATATCTTGTACTTTTTGAAAGGGAAGCTCAGTTATTCTGGCTGCCGATCTGGCACTGAGGCTGCATCTTTGACTCGTGTTTTTGGTTGGCTGTTAACATAAGCACGAATCAACGCAGACTTCTTAAGCCGTTTGACGCCACTCAAAACCAAGAGTGCAAACAGCGTTCCTATCAAACTCATTACCCACAAACCGCAGCCTGCCGCTGCACCTAATCCGGCAGCCAACCAAATAGTTGCGGCGGAAGTTAATCCTTTTACTTCAGCTTTACCCACTGGGTATTGAGTTTGTTGCAGAATGATTCCGCCTCCGAGAAAGCCTACCCCTGTGGCAACTCCTTGGATAGTTCGGCTCAAAGCATTGGAAGAGGAAAAGGTGCTGTCGCCATCCATCTGCAAAGGAATCATTACAAATATAGCTGCGCCTAGACTCACAATCATAAAGGTTCTTAAACCTGCTGGTCTACCTGGCTGCTGGCGGTTCATGCCGATCGCGAAGCCTACCAGTAGTGCAGCCGTCAGCCTAAAGGTGACTGTTTGCCAATCGTTGGGGCTGAAAAAGATAGAACTCATTGCCTGTACTCCTACTAGAACTGGCTGTTCACGCGCACGCATTCCCAGGCGTGGCAGGCTGACTTAATGTAACTCCGGTTAGTCGCTGGATTTACTAGGGGATCAGGTTAAGTTTAAGTTAAGACTAAGTTAAATTCAAGTAGAGGTTCGGAGCGATGTGCGGCCCCGAAACGTCAAACCCTGGAACTCGCAAGCTTTGTTGAGGCGCTGGGCTAATAGCTTGCAGAGAAATATCTGCGGTTGCGAATTTACATCGTTGCTTCTTTCTTCACCACTTCCCCAAAGCCCCCCAAACAGTACCCGAAACCACCCCCCAAATTGCCCCCAAACCAGCCCCCACGATCGCCCCCGCCACAGGCCCCAACTCCACCGGCACTCCAGCGCTAACAGCCGGAAACATCGCAGACACGCCCGCACCCAACACAGCACCCGCCAAAGTCCCCAAAAAACTGCCCCAAATCGCCCCCAAAGCCGCACCCTTCAAGCCCGAAGGCTGAAACGAAATCGGCAACTTCGGCGAAAACCCGCAAAAACCCAACAAACCCCCAGAAACCACACCTCCAACAGAACCCACACCAGCCGCCACGATCGCCACACCCAGCAGCAAACCCGCAAACTCATTCACCGGCCGCATCTGGACACCGTATTGCTGCCAAACCACCAGCCCAGCCCCCAAAAAAACACCAGCCAGAGTCCCCATAAACGAGCCCCAGACCGCCCCCAAAGACCCTCCCCGCCGGCCCCACACCCTCCCCGCCGGCAGCGCCAGAGGAGGCCGAAAACTCGCCCAAACACAGCCCCAGACAGCACCAACTCCCGCCCCAGCCAAAATCCTCTCCCCGATCCCCGGAGTGCTATTAATCGCGCCAAACACCGCACC
Source organism: Microcoleus sp. Pol17C6 (assembly GCF_036701145.1). Lineage (NCBI taxonomy): Bacteria > Bacillati > Cyanobacteriota > Cyanophyceae > Oscillatoriales > Microcoleaceae > Microcoleus > Microcoleus sp. Pol17C6. Next base: position 54,236 of record NZ_JAUBQH010000043.1, on the reverse strand, counting down.
GCCGATCGCCGCCAACAAAAAAGCGCCCCAAGCCGCCCCCACCAAAACTCCGCCCCACTTCCGCCAAATCTGATTCGGCGGCAAAGTAAAAATGCCCCACATCATCCCAAAAAAACAGCCCCAAATCGTACCAACAAAAATCGCCCCCAAAATAGCCCCACCGCCCTCAGCTATTACCGAATAAATCCCTCCGATCGCCGCCAAACACAAACTACCCCAAACACCTCCCCAAGCAGCATCCTGAACAATGCGCTCAAACTTGCCCACGGGAACCCGAGGCGCAGGAGTCCGACTCCGAGAAGACATCGGCATCGGTAGCAAGGGCACTGCGTACTGACCGAGGGGGCGTGGCAGCCCCGTGGCGGGCTGTTGCCGGCGCACTGCGGGCTCCCTCACGACAGGCGGTGGTTGAGGCTTTTTACGCTTGATTTTCGCAGGCTGCAAGTGCAATCCGTTGCTAATTGCTTGCCGGGAAGGAAACGGATCGCGCCCTTTGAGGAGTTTTGCCCGATCGCACCAAGGACAGCGACTGAGATGATTTCCGTATTTATGCTGACTATTTTTACTGCAAGTAACTAAAGCATCTTCCGCTTCCCGAATTGCATTCACCCAAGTTTTCGCATCCGGGCGCGCCGAAGGATTGCCGTGCCCTTCCTCAAAACAGCGGATAAACATCTGCCGCAGTCGCGGATGCAGCATCTCGAAAGGAGGCGCAGCGGGCATCGGGCGGTAGGGAATCCGTTTCGTACCTGTGGGGAAATGGCCCGATCGAATTCTCGCTTCCAAAGACGGTGGTTCATCGCTACCGAGATAAACTCCCGAAAACGGATGCGTACCTTCCATCAGCAATTGAAAAATTAATACCGCTAAACCGAACAAATCGTGCTCTGGGGATCGATCGATATCGCGGAAAGTCTGCCCCTGCAACTCCGGCGGCGTAAACTCCGGTTTCCCCACGGGACACCGATAAACGTAACCCGTATAAGGATCGCGGACTTGAAACGAATCCGTGTCTACCAGCGTTACCAACGCCGTATCCGTCACGAGAATGTTCGACTCGTTTACGTCGCCGATGACGTAACCCCTGACGTGGAGGGCATTTACAGCCGAGGCGAGATTTCTGGCGGTACGGTGGAGGTAAAGATAGCTAAATAGAGGTTTTTGTTCGCGCCTGGTTTTGGGAGTGTAAAAAGTGTGTACCGGCATCACTTTGTTGACGCGCGGCATCACAAAACCGACAATTTTTTCTCGCCCGCCGACAGTATGCAGCAAATCGATCGGCCAAGCAATGGAAGCGTGCCCGGGTTCCGCGATCGGCGCATCCGGCGGCATACTGAACATGACTGTGAGTTTGTCGCCGTCTTCGTCTGTCGGTTTGTGGTAGATTTTTGCTACAAGGGACGAGTCTTGGGCGATCGGGTAGATGCGACCTTCACCCCCACTGGCGATCGCAGTTTTGGTGTCGATCGCAATCAGTTGTCCGCTAAATTGGCGCTGCAACTGCATAGAATTCCGTTATAGGATACAGGATTTGGAAGCCATGACTCAATAAACTTGACTTGCCCATTAAATCTTACCTTTGTTATGACTTAGGCACCGGTGAGGAGAGACCGGGTTTTTCACCAAAAGACGTGTTGCAGACCGCAGATTCGGTAAAAAACCCGATTTCTTGGGGGGAGTGGTTAAGCCCTTTTGCTGTTAGTGGGATGGGCATCCCGCCCGTCCATCGATTAGTGGAATGGGCGTCTCGCCCGTCCGCGCTATCAAAATTAGATGTGAACCAGCTTCAAATCCACCGACAATAACAACATTTTATCCTCAATTTTTTGTCTGACGGCCGGTGTCACCTGACAATTATCGCTGTTGAGGCATTCCACCAGCAAGTTGTGGGCATAGTAATACTGTTTCAGCAGAGTTTTCTGTTGGGGGCGAAAGTCTCGATTGTAGCCCATCGCAGTTTTGAATTTTGCCAGCCAACAGCTACCGCACTCTTTGCGCCACTTTTTCCAGTTTTGCAAATCAGGCATCTCCGTCTGAAATTGTGCCAGCAGTTGTTTAAGTTCTGGTTCAATATCCAGTGCCCAAATGCCAACCACGATACCCGCCACATCATTATCAAAAGCCAATTTCAGAGACTCGTTAACATCTGCAAATTCTACATTTTTTCCCGCCTTGGCCAAACAATTCCGCAACTTGCGAACTTTCGATCTATCAAACTTCAGACTCGGATCGAGGACGCGAGTCAAAGCCAAATCGAGCACGCAAACTAAGGCAACATAAAAAGCGCGAATTTCGACGGGTTTGAAATTCTTTTGCACTAACTGAGACTTGTGATTTGCCCAGATTAGCAACTGCTGCAAGGTTTCATCTTTAGCCGCCATGCTGTCAATTTTTTGTTGCATCAGCAGCAAAAGTTCGTCAGCAGGTTGCAAAATGCTGACAACTCTCACAAATTCATTTTTCCACTTTTTGTCGGTAATTCGGCTGACTAATTCTGGCAGCGAGTCAGGGTTGGCACTGTCAATCACATATTCTGGTTGAGTTTCGCTTTCCTCTAGCAGTTCGTCAACTGCGCTTTTGATAAAGTTATCCACCAACCAGTCGCGGGTACGCGAGAAATTGCTCTCCAACTCTAGGTAATGGCTGCCTAATTTGGCCTTAAAGTCTTTGGGAAAAATCTTTTTAGCCACTAACATATTTTTCCAGCGAGTTAGCTGGCTGGCGTTGCGTTCGGGAAAGCGGTTGTACAAATAGTCGATCGCGATCGCCTCTAAAATATCCGCACCCAGGATTTCCCGACGCTTCACCTCGTTTTCGGGTCCCCTTTGTCGCCGCCCAGTTAGATCCAGATGCTGGCTAACCGTTGGTTCAATCAAGTGTTCAATCAGCCAGTTTCCCCCACTGGAAAAATCGCGATCGAACTCCAAGTAAATCGCGGCAAACAAAGCCTCAAAACTTTCTGAAAAAGATATAGTGTACTCGCTTTTGTCTGTTTCTTTCCCGTTCCGTACTAGCCAACTAAGTTCGTTTAATTTCAAGTTTTGTGTGAATTCCGCAGTTTTTTTTGAGTCTGCTAAACGAGCTTTTAAGGTTGAGATAGCATCTGGGTCGAGTTCTGGATGTTCACGGTAGAGGTAATCGGTAACAACGGCACCGAAAATCGCTCCCCCTAAGAGTGACAGCCGTTTGTACTTAACCTCTTGCCAAGCGGGAGACTCCTCCGGGCGATCGGAGTAATAGCTGGTAGAGTTACGGCAATTTAAGGCAATTTCCAGCAGTTTTGTCTGCTGAAAGCTGGGTATGTCGATCGCTGCTTTGACTGCTTCAATATCTACCTTTTTATTTTTTATTAGCTCTAATTCTTCTTCACATTTTCCCCACTTTTCCAACCAATCACCGCCAGCATCTTCCACATATAAATCCACAAAATCTACCCCATAATTCATCCATTCATCCTGCATCTTTCTGGCTGCTTCCAGTTCTTCCCAGACTTTGTGCAAGTTATTTTCAACAATGCTCGTACCTTGTACAGTCATAGTATTTGATTTTGATGTAATTTGATTTTATTTTCAACAAGTCCACCGCGATTTAATCAAATCTCAATTCAATTTAGGCAGAGTTGCTAGTTATTTCACAAGATTGATTGCGGCGGTCAATCTTCCCGTTATGTAGCCTTCGTAGGAAGCACCTCTTGCCAGCGTCTGGCAAACTCCTCCCGGAGACAGAAAAGGGGAGGAAAAATCTTGGTCGGTTTTCCCTTTTCCCGAAGCAGTCTGGGGGTTAGGTTTTTGGCATTGTCGACAATTGTGCAATATGTGAGTTAGTCAAATTTTTTTTCACAGAGTTTTGGAGCAGTCGAACTATTCTCAGCAGCAGATATGCTTGATTTACGGGAACTTGAGGTAACGACCGGCGGGCAAATTATCGCTATTATATAATGCAATGTTAACTAACTGATTCAGGAAATTTGCATCGTTTTTATCATAACTTAAAAACAATCCTCTGTCAATCCCCCAATCTTTAAGAGTTTGTTGCCAGTTCTGATATTTTTGTTCAGAGAATTCATCCGAAAGAGTTGTGACTTGAATGCAGAGGGGCTGCTGTTGCCGGCTGCTAACGATCGAATCGGTTGCCATAGAAAGATCTGCAACATATCGATACAAAACAGTGCCTTGGCGATCGACAATTCGGGCTGCGATCGCACGAATCACGATATCATCTCCCGGATCGAATTGACCTGCCTTGAGTTTTTGTTTCCAGATGTAAAATTTGCGATCGTTTTCGCTCAGCCATTTAGGAAATAGATAGCTGTACCAATACCTTTCCCCGGGCGTCATTAACTCAAACGCGGCTTGTTGTTCTCTTTCTGAAGGTAGAGATTGAATTGCCAGCCAAACCTGAGAATCTCGGATAAGCTGCAGCAAAAAAGCCATCACAAATTTTTTAGCAGTTAGCGAACCGGGTTTAATATCTTTCACCCAGCGATTGATTTCATCCAATCTTCTCGCCAAACTCGGATCTATTGGATCTGCTGCGCTAATTAGGGAGTTGAGCTTATCCTTAATCTCTTGTGCTTGCAAGTGACGACCTACTGTACAGATTAAACCAGAATTGTTGACACCTCGATTTTATTATAGAACCGCACCAAATTTTCACCGCTCGCGAGACAGCGCTAACAATTTTTGTGGAGTAGGTATCCTGACAGCCCTTGACTTGATTTTTAGGAGATGTCTATTTAATAGTTGCTGCCGATTCCCGCAGGCGCAGGTACAATAAAACCAAATAAACATTCATCAACGGTCCGGCTAAAAATCCGAGTAGATTACTTGTAAGCTGATATCCTACGGATTTGGCCGTCGGATCGATTAATAGGGAAATCAATATTATTGGCACAAAAACGACCAAAGCTATCAGACAAATCGCTCGAAATAGCAACCACCAGCGCCCTTTAGTTAATTTCCAACTGCTGTTAAGACTGTCCACCGCCGAAGAGTTATCAATGACGGCAGCGTACAATGAAAATGTTAAGCGACATGATACATAAAGCCCGGGAATTATTAGTGCAAGGAAGCCTGCAAACACCAGCCCCACAAACAAAATATAAGCCAAAATAAGGTGCAGCAATCTTCTGCTTGCTTGATTGTAAGCCTGACCCACAGTTACTTGATTTCGAGTCAAACTTCGGTAAGTGTAGAAAATCATGGCTCCCGAAAATAAAGGAACTGCCACTAACGAGTAGATAAAGAAAACAACACCTGCTGAACCGAGATTGCCAAAACTATTGACGATCGCGGACAATATCAAATTGGGAAAATTGATTGTCAACAGGGAAGGGTATAGAGGTTTCGCAGTAGCAAATGTTTCTCGCAACAAGCTTCGGGTACTAATTCGTGGATTTGTCATAATTTTTTATCCGCTTTTTGTAAGTGGAGTTGAACATATCAGACATTGCTCGAAAAAGTTGCTAACAATAATGTTAAGTCATCATCGGTGCGTTCGGAAACGCGGGGCGATCGCAAAAATGACTCTAACTGCTGTTTCGCATCTTCCTCTTCTTTCCACTCGCCAGAAAACCGAAACAAAGGCGCAAAAAACGGCTTGTGCGGCGTGCCTTCTGGGATTTTGAGAGCTAACATTTGCAAGCCGTCGGAAAACACCGCCAAGTGCGGCAGTTTTTCCCGCAGTACCTGAAATTGCGCTGTTTCTATCGCATTCGGCGAAATCAAAAAAATAGTTTCGTTGATGTATTCGCCGCAGGGAGGTACAGTCAGGGCGATCGCATTTCCTGCACTGTCACCTGCTACCGCGGCACCGTCGCCGATTTGAGCAACTGCGATTAATTCCGGCGTAGCAACAACAGCAATTAAAGTGCAGGCTAAATCTCTCGCAGCCACTTCCCGCACAGCCGCTTCTGCTTCCACCTGCGCCCGCGCGACTTGCAGTGATGCTGTCAAGAATACCTGCCATTCGTCGTCATTTTCAGGCAGCCTTTCCTGTTGCTGGCAAATCGTTTCGACAACCGCTTCCACAGCAATTTTCGCCCCAATTTCTGCGAGTGCTGCGGAGCCCGCACCATCGGCAACCGCTGCCGCTAAAACACCGTTCGGCAAGAGACGCCAGCAGTGGGCATCTTGACAAGGCTGCGATCTTTTTTCGTGGCTTGTACCTATCACCGATGCCGCTACAACTTGCCAATTAAAGGATGAATTCTGCATTAATAACTCTTTAACTCAAAACTTCGTAAATTCACAACTATGCAAAGTCTGGACGGGTTTATTTATCCCTAATTAGATAGGGCGATGCACACCACACCTTACTTATTATGTAGGGCTATGCACACCGCACTTACCGCTGGTCACTTACTAATGACCAATGATCAATGAGCAATGACTAATACCTAAACAGTTCCCCATCCGGGTGGTGGCAGCGCTACTTGTTCATCAATTTTTGAGTGAGAAACTCTCTGCATACTAGCCGACAGCCAGATGAACATCTCTCTAAAGTCTAGTCCTCTCAATTTTACAGGCGTGCGCTCGACAATTTGCGCCAGACGGGTGATATTAGCACCTTCCACTCCGACTGCAAAAAATGCCACGCGCTTGTTAGTTTCTTCCTCTTTAATCCGCTGTGCTGCTATTTCCACAACATCGTCTGATTCACCTTGAGGTTCGCCGTCAGTAATCATAAATACCCACGGGCGGTAGTAGGTAATGCCGTTGTTGCGGTATTCGGATTTGCGAGCCGCAATAGTATCTAATGCTAGCTGAATGCCTGCGCCCATGTGGGTTTGTCCTTGAGCTGTCAGCAGTGGCGTCTCGAATTGGTCGGCGGTCACGAAGTCTTGCACGACTTTGATATGATTGTCAAATGAAATAATCGCGACTTCGACTCGCTTTTTAGCTAGTTCGTCTTTAATTAGGTCATTCCTAAAAATTTCCAGCCCCTCATTCAAGGCATCTATGGGTGCGCCTTGCATGGAGCCGGAGGTGTCCAGCAGGAGGACGCAGGGACAGCGCGGCTCTGGGTTTTCGGCAAATTCTACGGCTTCGTCTAGTCTCATGGTTCGGGGTTGACCTGGGAGTGGCTCGATTTCTAGGTTTGTTACTTTACTGTATCAAGTCAGTAACAAATTTAAGTGCAAATTGCTAGGGCGATCGCATTTTACCATTTACGTGAATCGATTTTTTATTTTTGATTGTATATTTTAGATTTAAGAATTGGATGTCTGCCGTCAAAAAAACAAATCTTTTCCTGCCTGTGGTAATATAGACTAATAGTATTACTGCAAAATAAGGATTAATCTTATGATTGCAACAGTCACACAGAAATTAACCTTTGACCAATTCCTTGTAGAATGTCCAGAAAATGGACGCTATGAACTGGTAAATGGAGAAATTGTAGAGATGAATGCGACAAGAAATCATGATGATGTTGCTGATTTTACGTCTGACTCATTTAAAGATCAAGTTAAACGGCTAAGTTTAAATTATGTAGTCAACAATACCGCCGTTATCAGAACTGTAAGTAAAGCGGGCATCGAACAAGGGCGGAGGCCGGATGTCAGCGTAATTGATCGCGATTTGTGGCGATCGAACCGTTCTGCTTATTCTGCATTGCGGGAACCAATTCAACTGGCAGTGGAAGTAACATCAACAAATTGGGAGGACGATTATATAGACAAATTGGACGAATATCGGCGTTTGGGAATTGTAGAATATTGGATAGTCGATTATTTAGCAATTGGTAGCAGGGAATTTCTGGGAAATCCCAAAGTTCCAACTGTATTTGTCCACCTTTTGGATGCAGAGGGCAACTATCAAAGAAGCGCGTTTAAAGGCAGCGAACGAATTGTGTCGCGGACTTTTCCCGAATTAACGCTGACAGCAGAAGAGGTTATGAATGTTTAACTTCCGTTAATCCATCTAGCCAGACTATTATCCATAAAAAATTACTGAAAATATGAAGTATCTTTCTGATAAAAAATCTATTAGTCCTTGGAGTTACAAACCTGGGTGGTGTCAGCCTTGGTCGATTCTTTTAACTGGTACTAGCCTAATTAGCGGTAGTTGGTTTTTATTAAAAAATGTTTGGATAACTGTTTTAGTGGCGATTCCTTTATTAGCTTGGATGAGTTTTTTCTTGTTAGTTTGGCCGAGGTTGATGCTTTCTAGCGGAGTTTTGGATTCCGATGCAGATTAGGTTTTGGTGACGCGCACCTTATGTTTAGGATAAGGTGCGCGGTCATTGGTGTCAACTTAACGTTAAACCCTCAGTCCGGCTCTTGTTGAAACCCCTGCCTCAAAGCGAAAGTCCTCGCTTCCGAAGACTAATGAGTTCTTCAGTCCTCTTTGAGAGGACTTTCGCTATAAGACAGGGAATTCATTCCCTGGCGGAGTGCGGGGTGAGCGAGAGGACTGGCGGACTAAAAGCTTAAGTTGACACTAATAGTGCGCCCTGCACACCCTAAACATAGGGTGTTTCGCCTAGGTTTGCGGGTAATAGTCTTGAATTGCTTTTACTTCCATCGGGTGAGATTTGAGCGATCGAATTCCCGCTGCTGTCGCTTTGGCACCGGCTATTGTGGTAATAATCGGGATTTTGTAAGTCAAAGCTGTGCGGCGGATAAAGATGCCGTCGGCTCGGGATTCTTCGCCGGAAGGTGTGGTGATAATTAGTTGAATTTTCTCATTTTTGATCGAATCCAACAAATTCGGCCGCCCTTCGTGCAGTTTCAATTCCAAATCTACCTGTAAACCTTGCTCTCGCAAAACTTTTCGTGTTCCGTGAGTTGCGACTACTCTGAAACCCAATTCTAAGAATTCCTTGACAACGGGTACAACTGCTAGTTTGTCCCGATCGCGCATCGAAACCAGCACGGTTCCCAACAGCGGCATCATTTGTCCAGCACCTAATTGAGCTTTGGCAAAGGCTTTGCCAAAATCGGTGTCAATTCCCATGACTTCGCCGGTCGATCGCATTTCTGGCCCTAACAAGGTATCAGTTCCCGGGAACTTAGCAAAGGGTAATACAGCTTCTTTTACCGCAACATGAGTGGGTATAATCTCTTCAGTAAAACCCAAAGCTTCTAGAGTTTTGCCAGACATGACTCGTGAGGCCATTTTTGCTAAGGGAACTCCGATCGCCTTGGAGACAAAAGGCACTGTTCGAGAAGCGCGCGGATTAGCTTCCAAAATAAAAACTTGTTCCCCTTGAACAGCAAATTGAATATTCATCAACCCGATTACTTTCAGGGATTTTGCTAATTCTACAGTCCAGCGGCGGATTGTTACCAAGGCTGCATCAGAAAGCGTTTGATAAGGGATAGAACAAGCAGAGTCGCCGGAGTGGATTCCCGCTTCCTCGATGTGCTCCATAATACCGCCGATCGTCACATTGCCCGTAACATCGGCGATCGCATCGACATCCACCTCGATCGCATTCTCCAAAAACTTATCAATTAAAATCGGATGATCGGGTTCTACTAGCACGGCATAGGTCATGTAACGTTCCAATTCCGTATCGGAATAAACAATTTCCATGGCTCGCCCGCCTAATACATAACTTGGTCGCACCACTACCGGATAACCGATCCGTTGAGCTACTATTAAAGCATCCTCAAAACTACGGGCTAAACCGTTAGCAGCTTGCTGAATATCCAATTCCCGCAGAATCTTTTCAAATCGCTCCCTGTCTTCAGCAGTATCAATGGAATCCGGCGAAGTTCCCCAGATTTTTGTTTGTACATCGGGGTGATTTTCCAGAGCTTTTTGTAAAGGAAGCGCCAACTTCAGCGGCGTTTGGCCCCCAAATTGAATAATTATTCCCTCTGGATTTTCCGCTTCGATGATGTTGAGAACATCTTCTTTTGTTAGCGGTTCAAAATACAGGCGATCGCTCGTATCATAATCCGTCGAAACCGTTTCCGGGTTCGAGTTGACCATAATTGTCTCAAAGCCATCTTCTCCTAGGGAATAGGAAGCGTGACAGCAGCAGTAATCAAACTCAATTCCCTGTCCGATCCGGTTCGGCCCGCCACCTAAAATCATCACTTTTCGTTTGGTAGAAGGCAAAACTTCCGACTCCGGCGCGAGACTGTGGCCTACAGGCGAAATCTTCTTCTCTTCATCGCCCAAGTCCCAAATTGCTGCTCCCGCTTCGTAGGTGGAATAATAATAGGGTGTAAACGCTTCAAATTCAGCGGCACAGGTATCGACTGTTTTGTAAACCGGAATTACGCCTAACTGTTTGCGGTAAGCGCGCACTTGATCTTCGGATGTTTTGGTGGCGTAAGCAATTTGGCGATCGCTAAAACCCAATTGCTTTACTTCAAACATTGTCTCTTTTGTCAACTCTTCCAACCGCGTTCGTTTCAAGAACTTCTCAGTTTCCAGCAATTCCTGCATTTTATCCAAAAACCAAGGATCAATTCCTGTAAACTCGAAGATATCTTCCACCGACATTCCCATCATCATCGCGTGGCGAACTGTAAAAATGCGATCGGGATTTGGCGTCCGCAATCCGGCGCGAATTTGTTCCAAACTCGGCAACTTTTCCGGTTTGTCGCACCCGAAACCCGCGCGGCCTGTTTCCAATCCCCGCAGGGCTTTTTGGAATGATTCGTTGAAGCTGCGCCCGATCGCCATTACCTCCCCAACCGACTTCATTTGCGTTGTCAAAGTCGGTTCGGAACCAGGGAACTTTTCAAATGCAAATCGGGGAATCTTCGTCACCACGTAGTCAATTGTCGGCTCAAAAGACGCCGGAGTTTTCTTGGTGATATCGTTGGAAATTTCGTCTAGGCTGTAACCTACCGCTAATTTTGCCGCCATTTTGGCAATAGGGAAACCAGTTGCTTTCGAGGCCAAGGCGGAGGAACGGGAAACCCGAGGGTTCATTTCAATAACGATGAAATCTCCGTTGACAGGATTGACGGCAAATTGAATATTGGAACCGCCGGTTTCAACTCCGATTTCTCGAATAATTTTCACCGAAGCATCTCGCAGGCGCTGATATTCTTTGTCTGTGAGAGTTTGCGCCGGGGCGACGGTGATAGAATCGCCGGTGTGGACGCCCATCGGGTCGAGATTCTCGATCGAACAAATAATCACCACATTATCTGCCAAATCCCGCATTACTTCGAGTTCGTACTCTTTCCAACCAATCAAAGATTGTTCGATCAAAATTTGCGATACTGGACTGGCATCAATCCCGCCTTGTGCCATTTCTTCAAACTCTTCTTGGTTGTAAGAAATGCCGCCTCCCGTGCCTCCCATTGTAAAAGCAGGACGAATAATTAACGGATAACTGCCAATTTGGTGACCAATTGCTTTGGCTTCGTCGAGAGTGTTGGCAATTCCCGAAGGGCAAACTGCGACTCCAATTCGCGCCATCGCTTCCTTAAATAATAGCCGATCTTCTGCCATTTCAATTGCTGGCAACTTAGCACCAATCAACTCGACGTTGTATTTTTCTAAAACGCCATTTTTGGCGACGGCAACTGCTAAATTTAGCGCCGTTTGACCGCCCATTGTCGGTAAAATTGCTTGAGGTCTTTCTTTAGCGATGATTTGTTCGAGGATGGCTGGCGTTAGAGGTTCGATGTAAATGCGATCGGCAGTTTCCGGATCGGTCATAATCGTTGCAGGGTTGGAATTCACCAACACTACTTCATAACCTTCTTCTCGCAAAGCTTTGCAAGCTTGTGTCCCTGAATAGTCAAATTCGCACGCTTGACCGATAACAATTGGGCCGGAACCAATGAGAAGAATTTTTTTTAAGTCTTGACGACGGGGCATAGGTTCGTAATTAGTAATTGGACAAGGTGGAGGATTAATTTGATATTTTGCATCACTCTTAGAAACAGGCTTTCTAAGCTGTTCCCCCCAAAGCTTACTCAAAATAGTGCAAGTTTTGTTGTTAATTTGAAATTGTGCACCATTATCAGCATTTTGGAAGCAGAACCTCGCAACTCCGGCTGACAGACACCCCCAGCTAACCAGAAATATTGATGAGAAAAGGGTGCGGTCGATCGGTAAATCAAGACTATTTTAAGTGTTGCGGTCAAATCGTGTTCTAAAATACACAATCCCTGTATTCCGCCGGATTAATCATTGTAGAGACACTCCAAGAACCCTTCTTCGTGTCAACTTAACGTCTAACCCAATCACAGACTGTTGTTTGAGTATTAAATCTAGATCCCCCCTAGCCCCCCTTAAGAAGGGGGGGACAAGATTCTTCTCAAAGTCCCCCTTCTTAAGGGGGATTTAGGGGGATCTAGACTGGGTTAAAAGCGAGATTTATCAATGGTTTCAGGCGATTGTTGACACCAATGGGTTCTTGGAGTGTCCCTAGCGTATTTCAGCCTATTGTTAAGCTTTGCGCGATCGGCGAATGAGTACACTTATAACTTGTCCCGGCTTTGCACCTCGCTGCGGCGGACTCCAATCGCCAACTTGGGCAAATCCCAGTCGGTACAAGGTGTGGATGGTGTCTAACACGGCGGCGCGGGAACCGACAACCGTTATCCGCACGACTTCCTGTTCCGATACTGCTGAGTCGTCATTTGGACGCGCGGACAAGTTATCGTCAGGTACGAATTCCTGTGACATAATATGGTCTCCTGGTTTTTGGTTTTCTAGGAAAACCCAAAAACCCAGCCGCCCCGCACGTTAACACAGAGCAGGGCGGCTACAGAGAGTGTTAAAATTCTCCATTAGCCTCCATACTGCTTACTCAGTTTGGCGGTTAGCTGTCCATTGCTGTTGGTAGCAGCTTTGGGCAGTGCAACTAGATTTTTGGGCGACGCGGGCTGCTTCTTCTTTGAGGAAAGCAGCCTTAATTTCACAGCGTAGCCGCAGATGGGGGCCACCGTCAATCGATTTAAGATTTTGGATTTAAGATTGAGATTTTTCTCCAACAACTCTCGCACTCTCCCCTTCTCCCACTCTCCCCCTCTCCCTCAACCCAACCTACTAGATGAGGGAATGCGCCGAGGAAGAGGTAAAATATGGAATCGTTCCAAAAGCTTAAAATCAAAAATCTAAAATAAAGATATGCCTAGAACACAAGTGCGAATATTCCGTGCGCCTGCTGCTTGAGGGCAACCACATCAATTTTAGATTTTAGATTTTAGATTGTCCTCCAACAACTCTCTCCATCTCCTATGCCTAGAACACCCAGCGAATATTCCGTACACCTGCTGCTTGAAGGCGGCCACCGCGAAGAAGTGCGTTTCGCAACGCTGCAAGATTTTCAAAAGTGGTACAGCAGTACGCTGGTGCCGAAACAAGATTCAAGAGAATTTCTTAACGTCCCGATCAAAAATATTCAAGGCGAATACATGGTAGTTCGGCCTACCAGCGTTCTCGCAATTCGCGTAGAACCGATATTTACTTCTAGCGTCGAACGATTCGATGAATAAGGAAAATAATCAATTTAGTAGGGAAGATTGGAAATTGAGCAAGATTTTTCGCTATCAGCTATTAGCGATCGCCTGTTGCGTTTTGGCGATCGCTTTTTCGGTGCCAGCCGTTGCAGCCCCGCCACTGCAACCAATTAGTATAAATCAATTGCAAGCTGGCGAGTCGGAGGATCTCGCCTTTGACGCTCAAATCTGGGGCGAAAATGGCAAACCGGGTGATAAAGAATTGCTGTTAAAGTCGATCGACAACAGCCTCCGCTATCTCAATACATCCGCCGCCGCCACTGCTTACAGCCGCTATCCAGTCGCAGGAGTTACGCGCGATCGAGTTCGGCGTTCTCTCGATCGATTCCGCCAATTAGTTGTCAGTTCCACAACCCCATCACAACTTCAGGAATCGGTCAAGCGCGAATTTGTATTTTACAAATCCACGGGCAAAGATGGCCAAGGAACAGTCGCATTTACAGGTTATTTCGAGCCGACTTACGCAGCATCTCGCACGCCTAATTCCGAATACCGTTATCCCCTGTACCGGATGCCGCCAAACATGGCATCTTGGCCGAAACCTCACCCGACAAGATTGCAATTAGAAGGCGAAGATGCTTTGCAGGCGAGTAAAGGATTGCTGCGAGGATTAGAATTAGTTTGGTTGCGCGATCGATTCCAGGCATTTCTCGTGCACGTCCAAGGTTCTGCGAGATTGCAGCTAACAGATGGTAGCGTGATGACCGTCGGTTTTGCAGGCAAAACCAGTCACAGTTATACAGGAGTCGGGCGAGAATTAGTTAAAGACGGAAAGTTTACTTTAGAAGAGTTAAATTTGCCGAAACTAAGGGAATATTTCACTAACTTTCCCGCAGATATGAACAAATATTTGCCGAAAAATGAAAGCTTTGTATTCTTCCGGGATACTAATGGAGTTCCAGCCACAGGAAGCATTGGAGTGCCAGTAACTGCCGAAAGGTCGATCGCCACCGACAAAGCCTTAATGCCACCCGGTGCACTAGCATTAATTAGTACAAAACTCCCTTATCCGAATGCGGCAGGACAACTCGAACAAAATGCCGTGAATCGGTACGTTTTGGATCAGGATACCGGCGGTGCAATCAAAGGCGCGGGGAGAGTTGACGTATTCATGGGAACGGGGAATTTAGCGGGCGATCGGGCCGGTTATATCAACTCAACAGGAGAACTGTATTATCCGCTTTTAAAGTAGATTAATTCTACTTCATGTGATTTTTGACTGTGCGTCGCCATCCCGGACACGGCAGTGCCGTGTCCCTACAGATACCGCCGGCAATCAATATGTAATCTATTTTTGATAATTGCTATAAAATAGAAAATACCCCACCCTCCCAACCTCACAAATGCTCAACAAAATTCTGCAATTCATCAAAGGACTAATTCAGCGGCTGTTCGGAACCCCAACCAAACCCTCCCCGCCTTCGGAAAATACCGCCATCCGCCCAACATTAACTGACGCGGAATACGAGTCGAAATTCATGGAAATTCTCGAAGGGGTGAATGCCGGCTGGAGTCGCGGGGATGTGGCAGGATTCTTAATCGCAAAACGCCTTAAAGATAGTGAATTGGCTGCTTGGCTGCGACGGTTTGGCAAAAGATTGTTAGAGGGCGAACATGATGACACCGCTGCTACGGATGCGGTGGCATCGCTTCAGGAATTGGCGCAGCGGCTGGTTTTGTTAGGTAGAATTGGCAGCGGGGAATTGTCAGAGGTGGCGAGGCAAATTGGGCGGGATATATTGACACGGTTTCCGCTGCCGGAGGTTGAGGAGGAGGATACAAAGGGGAGGGTGATTGAGGCGGTGTTTGTTGGGGATGGTTTGGGTTTTTCTGGGGAAGTGAACCGCAGAGGCGCAGAGGCTGCGGAGGCTGAATCGGAAGTTAATGTAGATGCTGAGGCGTGGTGCGAGCGAGGGAATGAGCAGTATAATTTAGGAAGATTTGAAGATGCGATCGCATCTTATAACCAGGCAATTGCTCTCCAACCAGACTATCGCGATGCTTTGCACAACCGAGAGGTAGCGCAACGTAAGTTAGGCGAAATTCCATAGGCGAACTCGCTGGTATCCATAATTTTTGCTAGGTATTGCGATCGGTATGATAATATTAAGAATTAAGTGCCGTTTGGGTCATTATTATACACTAAAATAAGAGTTAGAGGCCTTAAATCCTCACTAGAAACTTAATTGGTAAGGTGCACAATCCGCACCTAAAATATGTTTATCCTATGAGGATTAATCCCCAACCCTTGCATCTCAAACCCAAATCGAATGACACAAGTAATCGGCATAGACTTAGGCGGAACCGCAATTAAACTCGGCAGATTTAGCGAAGACGGCATTTGTCACCAATCCTTAACTGTCCCAACCCCTCAACCCGCAACGCCAGAAGCAGTTTTAGCTACAATGACGGATGCTATTTTACAACTGAATCCGGTCGAAAATGCTGTAAGTGCGATCGGCATTGGCACTCCAGGCCCCGCAGACGCCGCCGGCCGCATAGCCAGAGTTGCAATTAACCTCAAAAACTGGCATAACGTCCCCCTAGCTGACTGGGTGGAAGCTAAAACCGGACTGCCGACAATATTAGCGAATGATGCCAACTGTGCCGGATTGGGAGAAGCTTGGTTGGGCGCAGGAAGGCACTTTAAAGACCTAATTTTAATAACTTTAGGTACAGGCGTCGGCGGTGCAGTTATCCTAGACGACAAACTATTTGTAGGTCATCAAGGCGCGGCCGGAGAACTAGGATTGATTACTATAAATCCCGACGGCCCGAAGTGCAACAGCGGCAATCGCGGTTCTTTAGAACAGTACGTTTCGGTGCAAGCAATTCGCCGAGAAACGGGTTTGGAACCTATAGAATTAGCAAACTTAGCTAAGTCTGGAGATGCCAAAGCTTTAGAATTTTGGCAAAATTACGGGCGCTATTTGGGTATCGGTTTGGCAAGTCTCATTTATATTTTGACGCCGGAAGCTATTATTATCGGCGGTGGAATTAGTGCAGGTACAGAATTTTTCTTGCCGCAGGTTCGAGAAGAAATTGAGCGGCGGGTTCTGCCGACTTCTCGCGAAGATTTGCAGTTATTGGTTGCTGAATTGGGCAATCAAGCAGGCATGGTAGGCGCGGCCAAATTAGCTTGGCAGCTTGTTCAATAGTTAAAATTTAAAAAAGCAGCGCATTTTACTGCGCTTTTTTAATATCTAAAATGAGGCGGCAACCTAAGCACTTTAGCTCAAAAAAAAATAAAATCAATGTGAGGAGTTACTAAACATAGTCTCCCTTCATCCTTCAATGACTAATGACTTTTTTATGGCAGAGATTGTCCAGTCGTATTTTTAATGTATTCCTGAATTTCTTGATAAGTTTCCGGGTTGCTTTGGCGGAGGATAATAATATTAGTTGCGCTGTCAGGCAGGCAAAAGCTTAGCCGACCGTTCTGTTCACAAGCAAAAGAGCTAATTCGACTCATATCAATCGCAAATTCTTTGCGGTCATAATGAATTTTAATCCACGAGCCTCTAGAATTGCGATCAATGGTTTTTTTGAGGTAATCGAGAACTTGCTTGTAAGCCTCATAATTGCCTTGGGGATTGAGGATAATCGGCTGACTGCTATTAGGCAGCCAAAAGGTGAGACGCTTGTTATCCAGTTCGCTAGAAAAAGCACTAATAGTGTCAAGGTCAATTATGTATGTACTTTTCTCATAAGTAATTTTGCTCCAATAAGCCACAAAGCCTCCTCAAACCTGTGTTTCCTGGTATTTTAGGATAGTTTGACAACTCCTACCATTTTAGATTTTAGATTGTAGATTTTAGATTGGGCATGACAGATGACTATCGGGGTTGGGAAGTTGCCTAAAGTTGCATTTTTTTGGGAAACTGGTATCACCCTTGAAAGCCGTAAAAAGTTAAGAAAAATATTAGCATTTTTACCTTCTGCCTTCTCCCTTCTGCCTTCTCCCTTGTGGTACTATCCCCCCAGCCCTAGCATAGGGGTTGGGGGGAGGTTTTTCACTCGTTGAGAATGCTGCCCGATATCTAGTCCGGTAAGTGCGACCCCTATCAAATCCTATTGGTCTGTTGGGTGGGTTTTGTAATGTCCATTGTAGGGGCGATTTGAATATTGTCTATTCTGAACCGCCCCTACAGACATCTAATATATCAGAACTCATCGATCGCACATGATATGAGATCAGTTGGCGACAACTTTCCCAGCCACCAAGTCGCGACCCTCATCTTCTAAAACATCCTGCTTTCCCTGGATGCTAGCCGCCTGGATAAACCCTTGAAACAATGGGTGGGGGGTGCTAGGTCGAGATTGGAATTCGGGGTGAAATTGGCAGGCTATGAAAAAGGGATGGTTGGGAAATTCGATCATTTCTACCAATCGGCCGTCTGGAGATGTACCGGAGACTGCATAACCTGATTCTAAGAAAAGATTGCGGTAGGCGTTGTTAAATTCGTACCGATGGCGGTGCCGCTCGTAAATCACTTCTTTCTGATAAAGTTTGAAAGCTAGCGTGTCTGGGTTGACACGGCACGGATACAAACCCAGTCGCATTGTACCGCCCAAATCGACTACATCTTGCTGTTCTGGCAATAAATTAATTACCGGATTTGATGTATCCGGGTCAAATTCAGCGCTGTTGGCATCCTCTAGTTGGGCGATGTTGCGCGCCCATTCAATCACAGCACACTGCATCCCCAAACACAATCCCAAAAATGGAATTTTGTTGTGTTTAGCATATTCTATCGCCGCTATTTTGCCGTCCACTCCCCGAACCCCAAAACCTCCCGGTACAAGAATGCCGTTGATATCTTTGAGATAATTATCGAGGTTTCCCGATTCTAAATCTTCTGAGTTAATCCAGCGCAAATTCAGGTCGCAGCCGATCGCAATTGCCGCGTGCCGCAAAGCTTCGACTACCGAAAGATAAGCATCGTTCAACCGCACGTATTTGCCAACTAAAGCAATATCAATTTTGTGATTGGGACTGTAAAGCCTGTTGACTAAAGTTTGCCACTGATGCAAATCTGGCTGGCGATGTTCCAGTTGCAGCAAATTGAGTGTTTGTTGCGCCAAACCTTCCTGTTCCATCATCAGGGGTACTTCGTAGATACTTTTAGCATCTTGAGAGGTGATGACACATTCTTCGGGTACGTTGCAGAATTCCGACAATTTCTGTTTCATGCCCAAAGACAGCGGGCGATCGCACCGACACACTAAAATATCTGGTTGAATGCCGATCGACCGCAATTCCTTCACCGAATGCTGAGTCGGTTTAGTTTTCATCTCCCCAGCCGAAGGAATCCAAGGTATCAGCGTGACGTGCATATACACAACATTTTGCCGGCCGACATCCTTGCGAAACTGGCGAATTGCCTCCAAAAACGGCAAAGATTCAATATCTCCCACCGTTCCGCCGATTTCTGTAATCACGACATCGGGATTAGTATTTTTGGCTACTCGGTGAATTCGCTCTTTAATCTCATTAGTGATGTGCGGAATCACCTGCACCGTACTCCCCTGATACTCGCCGCGGCGTTCTTTGTTGATCACCGCTTGATAAATGGAACCCGTGGTGACGCTATTGAGGCGAGACATTGAAGTATCGGTAAAACGCTCGTAGTGCCCCAAATCCAGGTCAGTTTCCGCACCGTCTTCCGTCACGAAAACTTCTCCGTGCTGAAACGGGCTGAGAGTGCCGGGGTCAACGTTAATATAGGGGTCTAGCTTCAAAATCGACACTGAATAGTCCCGCGACTTCAATAGGCGGCCCAAAGAAGCACCGACAATACCCTTGCCGATGCTGGAAACCACGCCGCCAGTCACAAACACAAATTTGCTCATAGGATTTTCGACTTTAGATGTTTCAATGTCAGGTCAGACTCAAATGTGACATAGGTAATCCATAAGGGCAACCACGGGGGATTGCCCCTACACCCATTTGACCAAATTATTGACGATTGTTATGTGCTTGCAACCAAGTTGTCAAATCTGACACACTGGCAAAGTCTAATAGTGCCTCTCCTAGATTCTCTAATTGCTGAGCGGATAACTGAGCGATGCTGGTTTTGATCTCCGGCGACAGCAGGCCGACACTGCGCTCCAACTGACGAACAATTAATGTCACATTTCCTTGTTTGATGCCTTGTTCGATGCCTTGTTCGATGCCTTGTTCGATGCCTTGTTCGATGCCTTGTTCGATGCCTTGTTCGATGCCTTGTCTGATTCCTTGTTCTATCCCGATTCTGGTAGCTTTTGTAATTGCACCGCGCTGGTCTTGAATAAAAATTTCTCGCCTTTCTAAATCTTCCAATTCATCAGGATCGAGATTTGCTTCATTGGCAATTGTAAAAGCTTTGCGGAGTTCCGGTACATTTCCCAACTCTTCCGGCACAGACCTTAACGTCCGAGCTGTTTTCATGAAATATATCCACTTATCAGTCAGAGTCTCTAATTCTGCTAAAGTCTTGTCAAATTTGGGCAACTCAACAAATACAAATTCTAATTCATCCGCCAAATAATCGACCAAGTTGTTTTTTTCTTTGATACAAAACCGCGAAATTACTGTTTCCAGATGCTCAAACATTTGGAAATCTGTAATCGTTAAGGCAATCACGGGATTTAATAGGTTGTAGTTTTCTCCGCTTTTCAATTGCACTGAGTAAGCTTTGGTAGCATTGTATAAAATACGTTTTTCAAAAGATTCTACATTCAATACCTGCATCTCAATAATCACTGTTTTGCTACCACTAATTTTAGCTTTAACATCCAAGTAAGTATCTTTGACTCCTTTGATTTTGGGAGCTAAATAAGGGTCAAGAATTTCTAAATCTTCGATGACTGGCTGCGCTTCGTAGAGGATGGCATTTAAGAAGCTAATCAAAATGTCTTTGCTGTCAGCAGAGCCGAAGATTTTTTTAAAGGCAAAGTCGGTTTTGGGGTTAATAAAATTCATGGCTTTTTCAATTTATTAGAGCTTGAGAGGTTGAGGTTAGAGTTATTTAATTATTTAACTATCATACAATCTTCTAGGTTGGGTTCGCGGACGATCGCCCCAACCGACATCACCCCAAGACGGATGGAAGCCCACAGCAGTCTAGACAAAAGTTCCAGTCCCCCATTAGCGCCTGTGGAGTCAATCTAAAATCAGCCCTACGCGCTCAGTCATTTTTCTCAGAAAGCTAACTCAGGAACGTTTCGCGAAGCGTAAAGTCATGGTAAACAAAGCACCTCAAGTCTGCTAAAAAAAACAGCTATGAAGTTTGTCTGCGTTTTATCCCCTCAACGGTTGCTTTCTGCTGGTATGGCATTGCTCGCTGCGATCCTCTTCGAGGGCTTCGCTAACGAGTGTGGCGCGTGGCTTGCTCCCAATGCAGCGCGGGCAAAAGATCCTGGGGAAATTTATTCGTCTGTGTCGCCGAAAATCCTCGCTAGTAACGATGTTAATTGCAATGGCGGACGATCGCCACAAAATCGCTGTCCAGTCGGCGGTTTGTTCGTCAAAACTCCAAATACGACCTCAGAACAAGTCTTTCCTCTCAAGCAGACTGAAGTTAAAGCCAAAATAGCTGGCAATATCTCTCGCGTCGAAGTTGTTCAGAAGTTTGAAAATCCTTTTCCTGAATCTATAGAAGCTGTTTATATATTTCCTTTGCCCGACGAAGCGGCGGTGGACGATATGGAAATTAAAATAGGATCACGAACTATTAAAGCTGATATCAAACGCCGCGAGGAAGCTTTGGAAATTTACGAACAAGCCAGAAAGCAAGGCAGGACTGCTGGTTTGTTGGAACAAGAACGATCCAATATTTTTACTCAGTCTCTCGCTAATATCAAACCCGGAGAAAAAATTGAAGTTACGATTCGCTACACGGAAAGTCTCAAGTTTGCCGGCGGCGATTACGAATTTGTGTTTCCAATGGTGGTAGGGCCTCGCTATATTTCGGGAAATACGACCCCCCCCAACCCCCCCTTGCTAAGGGGGGGCGATCGTTCAGGTGCCGATCGCATTAACCCGCCTGTCTTGCCTCCAGGAACGCGATCTGGTCACAATATTGCTGTGTCGGTAGAAATAGATGCCGGAGTTGCGATCGGCGATGTCCGCTCTACTTCCCATCAAATTACAACTGACCGCAGCGGCAATATTGTACAAGTCCAATTAGCCAATTCAGACACAATTCCCAATAAAGATTTAATTTTGCGCTATCGAGTCGCGAGCGAAAATACTCGGGCAACTATTTTGACTCAATCAGACCAGCGGGGCGGTCATTTTGCTACTTATCTGATTCCGGCATTAAACTACAAAACTAATGAAATTGTACCCAAAGATGTCGTGTTTCTGATGGATACTTCCGGTTCTCAACAGGGCGAACCGCTGGCAAAATCTAAGGAGTTGATGCGCCGCTTCATTCAAGGACTCAATCCCAACGATACTTTTACTATTATTGATTTTGCCAACACTGCGCAAGCGCTTTCAACAACTCCTTTAGCAAATACGGCTGCCAACCGACAAAGCGCCATAAATTATATCGACAAGTTGCAGGCAAACGGTGGTACTGAACTACTTAACGGCATTCAAGCAGTGATGAATTTTCCGGCGGCGGCAACGGGAAGGCTGCGGAGTATTGTACTAATTACTGACGGTTACATTGGTAATGAAAATGAAGTGCTAGCCAGGGTTCAGGGGAGTCTTAAACCGGGAAATCGACTTTATAGTTTTGGTGTCGGCGGTTCGGTGAATCGGTTTTTGATTAACCGTTTGGCGGAAGTGGGAAGAGGCACGTCTCAAGTAATTCGTCAAGATGAACCGTCAGCAGAAGCGGCAGAAAAGTTTTTTCGGGAAATTAATCGTCCGGTATTGACTGAGATTCAAATTAGTTGGGAGGGAATGGGGGAAAAACCAGAGATTTATCCGATCGCACCCCCAGACTTGTTTGCGAGTCAGCCGCTGGTTTTGTTTGGCAAAAAGAGCGATCGAACTAACGGTCAACTTCGCATCCGCGGCACTCTTGCCGGCGGCAAAGCTTACGAGCAAGTTTTACCTGTTAATTTTGCTCAATCCGGCGGGCGGCAGCGGGAGTCAACATCAGTCGCAGCAACCGCTACGGATTTTGGCAATTCGGCGGTAGCTCAGCTTTGGGGTCGATCGCGCATTAAAGATTTAATGAATCAAATGTTTGGTGGCGAGACTAAATCTTTGGTGGAAGCTGTGACTAATACTGCTCTGACTTATCGGTTGCTGTCTGAATACACGGCTTTTGTGGCTGTGAGCGAAGAAGTGCGAGTCGAACCAGATGGAACTCGTCGTCGAGTGCAAGTGCCTGTGGAATTGCCGCAGGGTGTCAGCTATGAAGGTATTTTCGAGTCGGGAGGGGCAGAGCAAACTAGGGGTGGCTCTCGCAGCGTTACCTCGAATCGCAACTCGGCACCGGTGAGTCCAATTCCTGCTATGCCGCGGCAGCCCGGTTACGGTGAGTTGCAACGCCCGAAGCCTTTGGTTTCTCGCCTCCAAGTAATTAGCGCCGAAGGGTTGGATGCCGGGGCGATCGCGGCTTTGACTCAATACCTGCAATCTGTTAATCTCCCGGCGGGGGTTAGCGGTGAAACGGTATGGGAGTTATCGGTACAAGACGGCCGCGTTGCCCGATTGGCGATCCTCTTCGAGGGCTTCGCTAACGACCCTCAAACCTCGACGCTGCAAGCAACAGACGCCGTAGAAACTCTCAAGAGGGCCTTGAGTTCCTGGCAACCTCCCGCAGGGTTCAAGGGCACGCTGCGCCTGAAGTTGCGAATTACTGTCGATCGTTAAGCAAGGAGTATCTATCTCAAAAAATATTAACTTTTAATTCAAAAATACCGAAAGCGCGATCGCTACCCCGTGGAAGATATAAAATCTTTATTAAGAGATTGCCTTTAAACAGAAAGTGATGTTAAGGAAATTTATACCGTTTGAGGCAAACGCTAAAACAGTTTCCTTTCTGAAACAGTTTCCTTTCTGAAACAACCTTAACAGTAAAGATTTCTGGATCGAAACCCCACAATCATAGAAGGTATGATGCCCTATGGAAGTTAGTGAACTGCTCAACAATTACGAAAAAGGACAAAGAGACTTTACTGGAGCCGACCTCAGCGGGAAAAACCTCAGCGGAGCAATCTTAATCGGAGTCAACCTTTCGCGAGCTAATCTTTCCGGGGCGAACCTCAGCAGGGCGTTTCTCACCAAAGCAACACTCAACGATGCACAGATGCAAAGAACAAATCTGACTTTTGCCAAAATGGGCGAAACCCAACTTTCGGGTGCAGATTTGACAAAAGCTAATTTGAGTGGAGCTTTTTTGGTAAAAGCAAAATTGCCCAGAGTAAAGTTAAGTGGCGCAACTTTAACTAGCGCCAACCTGCGGGGCGCTGTGTTGTGGAATGCCAATTTGTGCAGCGCCGACTTGCAATTAGTTAACTTGCTGGGCGCGAATCTGACGGCAGCTAATTTTAAGTGGGCTAACCTTTACGGTGCAAGGCTCAATAATGCAAAACTTTTTGGAGCTCAATTAACCGGAGTCAGTCTGCGGCGAGCGCAGTTGACAGGGGTGAATCTCTGCGGTGCAGATTTAAGCGGAGTTAACGTGAGCGAAGCTAAACTAATGGGAGCTAATTTGGAAGGCTCGAATTTGGCAGGGGCGAATTTCAGCGCGGCTCAGTTGCGTGGGGTGAAGTTGGCGGGTGCCAACTTAACGGGGGCTAAGTTGAGGGGAAGTTGTTTGAGAGGGGCAAATCTGAATTGGGCAAAGTTGTGTCAAGCAGATTTGATGGCGGCCGATTTGAGCGAGGCGACGTTAATAGGAGCTAATTTAGATAATGCTTTGTTGGCGGGAGCTATTTTGCCGGAATCTACTAGGCGCTATTTTTCTTTAGCTGGGGCTGGCAAAGTCAATTCTTGGGAAGTTACGGAAATTAAAAATGGGTAATGGGTAATGGGGAATTGGTAATTGGGAATATCAAATCTGGTAAATATGGAATTATAGGCGAGTGCCAGCGGGACGCTCGCACTGCTTTAAAATCAATGGATGCACTCGCGCACAAAGAAACCGGGTTTTTTTACCGAGATTGAGGGTTTAAACTAAGTATTTTGGTTGAAAAACCCGGTTTCTAGGCATCGGTGCCTAAGTCCTAGAATTATTAAAAGTGGCAGATATCCACGCCGGACGTAGCCTGGGCCGTTGCGCTACAAGTGACTAAGTTCAAGGTTTTCTGTTGAAATCAAATCTTTAATCTCAAATCTCAAATCTCAAATCGTTATGACTGTTAATTTTGGCGTCGTGCTGGTAACTGCTTCATCGGAGGCGGAGGCGGAGAATATTGCTAAATCTCTAGTTGAACACAAGCTAGCTGCTTGTGTGAGTTTGTCGCCGATTCGCTCTATTTATAGTTGGCAAGGCGAGATTCATTCTGAGTCAGAGTGGCAGTTGGTGATTAAAACTGATTTGGCTAAATTTGAGGCTTTAAAAACAAAAGTTCAGGAACTCCATTCCTATGAAGTTCCCGAAATTATTGCTATTCCTATTATCGCTGGCAGCGATGCTTATCTCAATTGGCTGGGACAATCTTTAAGTTTGTAGTAAGGACTTTAGTCCTAAAGTGTCAAATGAAGAGGGACGGAAGTCCCTACTACAAATGGTCATAAACCTACGAATTATGACTGGTAGGGCCGATGACGCCGATTTTGTGGCGAAAACTTAGTTCGCCGCCGAACCAGCCTGTAATGCCCAGCAAGGTTGCAACGACGATCGATATTGCTAAACCTGTATATACGATCGGCTCCGCCGGATTTCCTTGGCGCAACAGCAAGTTAATCAGGGTAAGTACCATAACCGCCACATTGCCGCCCATGTGCAACCAGCCAGCACTGCGAGCGCGCACTCTTTTAACTTTGAAAAAATCTAAAAAGCCCGTGATTGCTGCCAAAATCCCCGCAGCAAAACCGACACCCATCAGCCAAACCGAAGCTCTGGCCCAAAACGGATCGCTTGTCAGCCAATAACCGATGTCCGTGCCCGCGGCTCCTACTAAAAAGGCTACCGGAAAGATCACGATGATGGGGTGGATGGGATGGCCTGCAACTGAAAGCGTACTCGTAATGCCGGCGTCGCGATACTCTGAGTCGTCACTTTCGAGAATCGGCGGAATATTGGGATAAGGCGTACTATTTCTTTGATTTGTTTCCATGATTTCTACAGTAACTTTTGTACAACAAACCCATTTTTATTGGATTGAACTTAATCCCAAATCCGCTCGCCATTTTCGTCAACGCGGGCCTGCCGAATTACGTCGGAAATTTCCTCGGCGTCTTTGACGTGGTGCAGGGCTTTCTTTTCCCCATCCGGTTCTTCTACGATCACATAAGTTGGAACTGTAACAACATCGCCCGTGATGTCTGGCACGTGGTCTACCGCCAGTTGCTTGGCTTTTTCTTCGATGGTTTGCGGTTCATCAGAAATGCGATCGCCCGGATTGACCGTGCGCTCCATATCTTTGCCTGGTTTGTCGATACTCATAAAAACCTCTCTGGTATTTCTAATTTTTTGCTGACTCTAATTGCTACTATTGAACGAAAAATATCTCTACCTAAACATCTCCCGACGGGTGGAAGTTTCAGTTAGGGCGATCGCAGGCAGCCTCTTCCTGTAGGTAGAGGTTTTTCGATTGGTTCCGAAAAAACGTAAGCTAAAATCTAAGCATGATATTTTCCTTCCCTTTGAGTTGCCCATGAAAAGTTACGATTGGATTGTTGTCGGCGGTGGCATTACTGGTGCATCACTGAGTTACGAACTGGCAAAAAAAGGTTTTGCTGTGCTGCTTTTGGAACGAGATGCTGCCATGCAAAATGCTACTCGTTTTAGTTATGGTGGCTTGGCTTATTGGTCGGGGACGACTGATTTAACTCGCCAATTGTGTCGGGAAGGTATCGAACGCCACCGCCATTTATCGGCGGAATTAGATGCGGATACTGAGTTGCGCGAGTTGGATTTGTTGCTGACAATTGATGCGGGCAATGATGCCGAAAAAGTGGCGGCTAATTACGCACATTTTGCGATTGTTCCGCAGCTTTTGAGTGTTGCAGAAGCTGGCGAGTTGGAACCTTTGCTGAATAAAAGTGCGATCGCCGGAGCTCTGACTGTGCGTCACGGTCACATTTCGCCGACTGCCACAAATAAAGCTTATTGTCAAGGGTTTCTGAGGTTGGGAGGAACTATAGAATTTGCTGAAGTAATTGGGTTGATCAAAGAGGGAAATCGGATTTCGGGAGTCCAGACGGTACACGAAAGTTATGCCTGCGAAAATACGGTTATTTGTGCTGGAGGTTGGAGTCGGAGTTTGCTAAAAGCCGCTGGTGTTTCTGTGGGAGTTTATTTTACTCGCACGGAGATTTTGGAAACTGCACCTGTGGATTTGAAACTCAGAACTTTGGTGATGCCTGCGGTATTAAAACGTTTTGAATTGGAAGCAGAATCGAGTAGAAATGAGGTGGATTTTCTTTGGGATGAACCGGGTAAAGAGTTGCTGTCGCCGATTTTAGATTCGGGTGCAATTCAGTTTAATGATGGCAGTTTGCGTATCGGGCAATTGTCTCGCACTTTGAGCGATTTGAATGCTAAAGTCGATCGCGAAACCAGCGAAACGGCAATTCGTGCAGGAATCCGCAAGGTTTTGCCTGATTTGGCAGGCTTACCGGCAACTTGGCACGAGTGTAGTGTGGCATTCAGCGCTGATAATTTGCCTGTAATGGGACCGATTGCCGATCGCCCTGGATTGCACGTTTTTTCGGGGCTCAGCAATCCTTTGGTGATTGTACCTGCTTTGGCTGAGCGATTTGCGAAGGCGGCGGGGGGAGAAGAAGATAGGGCGATCAAACTTTTGTCTCCCAATAGATTTTGCTGAAAATGACTAATGTTAACTGTTAGCTGTTATCGTCACCACAAAAAGGCAGCGCGACAATAAAGGTAGTACCTTTGTCGATCGCACTTTCCACACTTATTGTACCGCCGTGCAGGTCAACTATGTGTTTGACAATGCAGAGTCCCAAACCCGATCCTTTAATATTGCCTACATTAGCACCCCGTTCAAACTGCTGAAATAGTTTTCCTTGATATTCCGGTGTCATCCCAATTCCCTCATCTCGAACGCACAAAATTATTTGTTGGTTTTCGCAGCTTAAGTCTAAACTTACCTTGCCGCCGTTAGGAGAATATTTAATAGCGTTTGAAAGCAAATTAGTCAGAAGGTGGTGCAGTAGTTTGGCATCAAGATTGGCGTGCAGCGGATTTGTGTGACTGCGGAAATGTACTAGGTGTTTGTCGGTGAGAATAGGTTGCAGCTCTTCTAA
Source organism: Microcoleus sp. Pol17C6 (assembly GCF_036701145.1). NCBI lineage: Bacteria > Bacillati > Cyanobacteriota > Cyanophyceae > Oscillatoriales > Microcoleaceae > Microcoleus > Microcoleus sp. Pol17C6. The sequence continues at coordinate 26,406 of NZ_JAUBQH010000043.1, read as the reverse complement.
AATAGAATTGCATAAATCAGTGGCATTAATCGGATTTAAATTTAAGGAAATTTTCCCTGCTTCTGCTTTGCTAAGCATTAAAATATCTTCCAGCAACCCACTCATATTACTGACTGCTTTTTTAATGCGATCAACATTTTTATTCTTCGTTCCGGGGGTTCTATGCAAGTCGCTATCTTCTAGCATTTCAGCCGATAACTGTATAGTAGTTAAAGGAGTATTCAAATCGTGGAAAGCCATCGAAATAAACCGCGATCTGTTTTCGCTTTTTTCTGCTGCTAAGGCCATTATTTTTTTCAGGATCACTGCTTCTTGGTGTTTGCTCAGTGCTATCTTGATAGTGGCGTGCATTTCTCTTTCTTTAAAAGGTTTGAGCAGGTAGCCGTAAGAACCCGTATTTTCGGCTCGCTGCAAAGTTTCGTCGTCAGCATAGGCAGTTGTATAGATAATTGGTATATCTAATTCTTGATTAATTATTGCTGCTGTTTCTATGCCGTCAATGTCGCCTTTGATAACTATGTCCATTAAAATTAAATCGGGTCTTAGTTCGCGGGCGCGCTGGATCGCATCCGCTCCAGAAGAAACGATATCAGCGACTTGATATCCCAATTTTTCTAATTTAGGGGATAAATTTTTAGCAATTAACAGTTCGTCTTCGACAATCAAAATCTGAATGGGTTTTTCGACCAAGCTCATATTGTTACAATCTTTGAAAGTAGTTTAACTCGTTAAATTTTAAGTGAAAAGATGTACCAAATTCTCGGGAGATTTCGATAGTTCCTTCTAACTGCTCGGTCAAAGTACAGACAACTTGAAACCCCATCGAATGAGTCTTCCGAAAATCTAAGTTTTGAGGAAAGCCAATGCCGTTGTCCTTAACTAAGAGGTTGATTTCTTGCTCTCCCGTTTGATAGCATTCAACACTAACTGTACCAGTTGTGCCATCAGGAAAAGCGTGTTTCAGGGTATTTGAAACCAATTCATTGGCAATTAAACCGCAGGGAGTAGCAGTTTCAAGATTTAGGGAAATTGGCTCAGCTAATACCTGCAACTGAATTTGGTTGTTGCTAATATTGTAAGAGTGAAACAAATTACTTACCAAATCTTCGAGATATTCGCCAAAATTAATTTGGGCTAGGTTAGTCGAACGGTACAGTTTTTCGTGAATCAGAGCCATAGAATAAAGGCGATTCTGACTTTCTTCAAACATTTTGCTTACTTGCGGGTCGGCAACTGTGTTTGATTGCAATTCTAACAGACTGGCAACTACGCAGAGGTTGTTTTTGACGCGGTGGTGAATTTCTTTGAGCAAAATTTCTTTTTCTCTCAGGGAGTTTTTCAAATTTGCTTCTGCTTGTTTGCGGTCGCTCAGTTCAGCTTGCAGTTGCTGGTAAAGTAGAGATTGCTGAATGGCGATCGCCAATTGATTCACCAACTGCTGAAATAAATTGATTTCCGATTCTTTCCAATCACGAGGGCGATCGCATTGGTGGGCAATCAGCAATCCCCAAAGCTGGCTGTGCTGAATAATCGGCACTACTAACTTTGCCCTAACTTGAATGTGTTTCATAAACTCCACCACACAAGGTGTAATGGAGGGGTCATCTAGTTCGGAGATCGCAGAAATTCGCCCTTGCAGATAAAGCTGATAACTTTGGATTGGAAAAACCTCTTCCCCAAAATATCTATCCACGAGTTGGCTGCATCCTTCTGCCACGGCTTCAGCAATTACTCGCCCGCCGCTTGTGGGTAAAAGTTGATAAACCAAAACTCGATCGGCTAATAATACTTGCTGGAGTTCGGCAACCGTGGTGTTGAGAATTTCCTCTAATTGCAAAGACTGGCGGACACGACGGGCGATCGCCTCCACAAGCCGTTCTTGCTCGAACTGCTGCCCCCTAGCGAGTTCGGCGTATTTAGAATTGCTGATATCAGCGGCATAACCAATAATTTCGATCGGAATGCCCATGCTGTCAACCAATAGTTTTAGTTCCGTCCTTAGCCAACGGTAAATTCCGTCTTGGTGTAGAAAACGATACTCGCAAATGCAATTTTTTTCCTCGGACAAATCCGAAAAATTTACTAGAAATTGTGGTCGATCTTCAGGGTGAATCCTGCTAGACCAAAATTTACAATCTGCTAACAATTGTTGGGGGTCGTAGCCAAAGATTGTCTGAACGTTGTCGCTAATGTAAGTAGTACAAAAGTCCTCCATCGGTGCGGCTGTAAAAATTACCGCCGGATTAGAACCAAGTAAAAATTGCAGGCGTTCTTTTAACTGCTGAAATTCCATTTCTGCTCGCTTACGATAACTGATATCTTCGATCGCCCCCATGCTGTAGAGAGGAATGCCCTCGCGATCGCGGATCAGCGTCACCGTCAAGTTTGCCCACATCAGCTCGCCATTCTTCTTAATCAAGCGTTTTTCCCTTTGGAAGCGAGAAATCTTGCCACAGATCAACTCCTTGACTTCCTCTACATCTGCTTGTAAATCTTCTGGATGCGTGAGTTCAGTAAAAGTCATGCTAGCCAACTCAGAATCGCTGTAGCCCAACATCTGGCGGTGAGCTCCATTCACTTTGATCGTGCGGAAGTCGCGCAGGCTTGCCAAACCAAGCGCGATCGGAGCATCGTCAAATAAGTTGCGAAACTTTTCCTCGCTCTTTTGCAGTGCAGCTTCTGCCTGTTTGCGAGCGGTAATGTCTCGGGCGACCCACATCACCCGATCGAGCTCCAGTGGCGAAATACTGGCATCAAACCAAAATAATTTGCAGCCAATTTCCATGCTGTACTCAACTCTGTGGGTTTGCCCAGATGCCAATGTTTGGCGAATGTGAGTCAGGGCAAAATTAGCTTCCGCTTCTGGGAATATTTCGGCAAGGGTTTTGCCCAGCACTTCAGGAGCGGGTTTGTACAGCAGTTCGGGAGCCGTGGGGGCGATTTTGAGGTAGCGGCCGCTTGCGTCGAAAACCAGCACGATATCTGTCATGGCGTTAAACAGCGCCAGCAGTTCGGCTTCGGATTTTTGGAGTTTTTCTTCGGTCAATTTGCGCTCGGTAATGTCGGTGTCAGTGCCAGTCAGGCGCAAGGCCTTGCCAGAAGCCGATCGGATCGCGCTGCCGCGGGCAAGTATCCAGCAGGTGCTGCCGTCTTTACGCAGCATCCGGTGTTCTACTTCATAAATTTCTGTCCAACCCTCTAGATAAGCATTTACTGCTTCCTCGACTGCAACTCGATCGTCGGGATGAACCTGAGACGCCCAATTTTCCATGCGGTTAGGAATCTCTGCGTCCTGATACCCCAACAAAGCTTTCAAAGACGGAGCAATATAGATTTCGTCGGTTTCCAAATTCCAGTCCCAAACCCCCACTTTGCCTGCAGATACTGCCATTTCGTACCATTGTGTCCGCTGCTGCACTCTCCGTTCTAACTCTGCATTGAGCTGCTGCAAAGCGATTTCTGCTTGTTTGCGATCCGTGACATCCCGGCCTGCTGCTTGATACTCGACGATTTGTCCGCTCTCGTCGAATATCGCCCGATCGATCCACTGCTGCCAGCGAATTTCCCCGCTCGGCAAAATTACTTGGTGCTCGCAGGTAAAAATAGGGTTGTCGGGAGACACAGAAGTATATTGCTGTTGAAAAATTTCTCGGTCTGCTTCTGGCAGCAGCGACATGAAGCATTTGCCGAGTAAGTCGAACGGCTGCAGGCCGAAATAACGGCAGTAAGCTTGATTGACAAAAGTTATTTTACCGTCTGGGAGGTAGCGGCAAATCAGTTCGGTTTGGTCTTCCACAATCGCCAGGTAGCGCGCCTCGCTCTGCCGCATCGCATTTTCGGCATTTTGGCGATCGCTGGCTTTTTCTAGTTCACAATTGCCCTCTAACAGTTCGCATTGTTCCTGGAGTTTTGCCACTTCTTGATGCAGTGCCTCGATCCAGCTATACATTGCTGGGCGAATCCTTTTTTCGCTGACTATACCTACTGGCTGACCCCGTTCATCTACAATTGGCAAGCAATCGATCGAGTATTGACAAAATAGCTTGAATGCGGTATTAATATCTGTAAATTCTGATTCTTGTAAGACAATTAAATTCCGCGTCATTGCGTCGGCAACTTTCATGCCTTGCCATCCGTATTCGGCGGCGGCTAAGTTCAGCACATCTTCCGGGCTTAGCAGTCCGACTAGCTGATTTTCATCGACAACTAAGACGCAACTAATCGATGCTTGTACAGTTTCGTTTGAGTCGGGAAGTGCAGGTGAATTAGGCAGTGGGCAAGGGTTGCTCGCCCGACGCATCAGGGCGATCGCCTCTGCGAGCGAAGTTGAGGGCGCAACCGTCACAGGGTGGCGATCGACAGCTTCGTCGGGCGATCGTAAATTTGCCGACAAATTAGCAAGTTCCATTAGTCTTGGTAAAAAAATATTGCTAATTAACTTTAGCAATACTTTTAGTCATCAGCCAGATGATTGATGACTGATGAGCTGCCTGATTTTCGACCAATGAGAATATAAGTTTTCATTACCCCTTTGCCTTTAACTTCAATCATTCCTCGCTCCTGAAATAAATATTTGTTTTCCAACAATTTATAAGTAGTTTCGCTCACTTGAATCCGCCAAGGCAAACCCTGAGATTCCATGCGGGAAGCAATATTTACCGTGTCGCCCCATAAATCGTAAATAAACTTCTTTATACCAATTACTCCGGCAACAACCGCGCCGCTGTGAATGCCGATGCGGATGCTAAAATATTTATTATTATTAGCATTAAATCTGGCTATTTCTGCTTGCATATCTAGGGCAATTTTGGCGATCGCATCTGCGTGATCTGCCCTGGGTTCAGGCAGTCCTCCTACTGCCATGTATGCGTCGCCGATGGTCTTGATTTTCTCTAAACCGTGCCGTTCGCACAAAAGGTCGAATCCTGAGAAAATCTTATTTAGGAGATCCACGAGTTCGATCGGATTCATGACGGCAGACAAAGCAGTAAACCCCACAATGTCGGCGAACAAAACAGTCACTTCCGGAAAGTATTCGGCAATAGTAGTTTCGTTTTTCTTGAGGCGTTCTGCTATTGCCTTGGGCAAGATATTTAACAGCAGCTTTTCTGATTTTTCTTGTTCTTCCCGCAGGGCATCTTCTGCTTGTTTGCGTTCCGTAATGTCGTGGTAACTCCACACTCTGCCGATAATTGTATTCCCCAGCCGCTGCGGTTGCGAATAGCGTTCAAAAAATCTGCCGTCTTGAAATTCCAACAAGTCGTAACTTTCGGCTTCTGGCTGCTCGTAAAGCGATTGTATTCTTTCTTGAAATGCTTGGGGTTCTTTGAGTTGGTTCAGCACAAAGGCGATCGTTGTGGCTTCGTCTCGCAGTGCCATCACTTCATCAGGTATGCCCCACATTTCCAGAAATTGTCGATTGAAAGTGACGATTTTTCCGCTCCTGTCAATCGCTAAAATACCGTCCGCAGTAGAATCAAAAGTTGCTAGCAGCAGGGACACAGATTTTGCTAGGGCGTCTTCGGCCATTTTTCGAGCAGTAATGTCTCGCAAAATAGCGCGAATCGCTACTAGCGAACCTACCGCAAATTTACAGCTTATGCTGCCTTCTAGTAAAATTTTTTCCTGATATTTAGTAATAAATGTTAGTTCAATAGAGTCTGGATACAATGTATTTTCATTTACCGTCTGTTCGGTAATAGCTTGATACAATATATCCAGAGACTCTGGCGAACTGTTCGGATGAATGATATCAAAAACAGTCATTTGAGCAATTTCTGCTTCGGTGTAGCCCAGAGTTTCCCGCCAAGCCCGATTTACATACAAAAAATGACCGTCTGCTCCAATACTTTGAATTAAGTCAGTAGCATTTTCAAATAAGTCTCGCAGTTGTTCTTCGCTTTCCCGCAAAGCTATTTCCGCTTGCTTACGCTTGATAAATTGACCGAGTTGGCTGCCGATGGTTGCCATTATCTGGAGCAATTCTTCATCAAAACACTGCACTTCGCGGCTGAATAAAATCATCACCCCCAACACAGACTTTGCAGAATTGTCCGGGTCGTAGTCGCCCACAATTGGAAAACCAAAAGCTCCGTGCAGCCCTTCTTCAGCAGCGATTTCGCGGCGCATACAACTGTCGCTTTTTGCGACATCGGCAATCCACTGAGAGGAACCGCTAGCCCAAACGAAACCGGGTAATCCTTCGCCAAACGCACAAGTCATTTGTTCGGTAAATTCGGCAAATTTGGGGATAGAAACTGAGCGTTTTGTCCAACTGGCGACGCAGCGAAGCAAATTGGGGTCGGAAACCGCAGTTATTCTCTTAGTTTCTGACAGCAGTTTTTCCCCAGATTCGGGCATCCAAAGTTCGGCAGTATCCCATCCCAAGCTGTCACAAATTACGGGGAGAATAGCTGCTATAGCTTTTTTGATTGTTTCGGATGCCGACAGGATGCGAGTTGTGACGTACTGAGTTATTTGTCGCTTGCGGGCGCGCTGTCTATCTGTGACATCGCGGCCAATGTACACGAAATCTTGAAGGGCGGGCCCAGAGCCAGAAAAACCTTTAATATCAGTCGAAATCGCCGTACAGGAAAACGAAACTGTTAGCTTTTCTCCGGTTTTTGCCGTGCAAATTACTTCGGCGTTAGTTTGCAAGTGTTGAGGCTCCTGGCTGAGTGCTTGCAAAGAGGAGCCAAAAGCCGCAAGAGCGTCTATTTGCTGGCCTACTAATTCTGATTCGCTGTAACTGAACAAATCTTGAGCCGCTTGATTGACTTTTTTAATTTTTCCCGAGGCTGTAGTTACCAACAAAACTTCGGCCATTGAAGTAATAATTTTTTCAACATAATTATTAGTAGCAGCTAAGGTACTCAATAAAATATCCATTTCATTGGTAGCTTGCACTAGAGTTTGTTCTAAAGCCATCCTGTCGCTTACGTCTTGAAAAAATATAATTAATCTCTGATAATTCTCGTCATTGGTGAACTCGACTATATACATATCAAAATAAAGCCGCGAACCATTTTCTAATAGTCGCGTCATCGCTTTTAATTCAAAATTTGGCAAACGTTTCTCAAAAATATCGATTAAAATTTCTTCAGTTCCCACTAATTCGGGAAAGGGAATGCGGACATCGTTGCCGGCGACTACTTCCTCGGGACAGTCGGCAAACCGCTGCACTTTCAGAGAGATTTCTTGGATTAAAAAGTTTTTATCCAGTGCTAGGTACTCCAAGTTGTGGGGAACTAACAGTTTTTTTAACAAGGTTTTCATGTGAGGTTTTTAGTATTGAAGGCGCCCTCTGGATCTAATTATATAAAATTAATTTATTTATCTCTGTTTCTCAAATGGAATTCTGACTATAAAGGTAGTGCCTAGCCCTATCTCACTGGAAAATTCGATTTGACCTCCGTGCAAGTCTACACACTGCTTGACTATGGATAAACCCAGTCCTGTACCGGGTATTTTTCCGACATTTTTGGCTCGATAATAAGATTCAAAGAGTTGTTCTTGGTCTTCGAGAGGAATGCCAATACCTGCGTCTTTAATTTTAAATGTAGCTTCTTCATTATTGTGACAATTTAATTCAAAATAAATATGGCTATCGAGGGGCGAATATTTGACAGCATTTGACAGCAAATTTGTCAAGATGTGCCGCAGCAATTTTGGATCTAGTGCGGGCCACTGTTGCGTTTCCTGCGAGTCGGTATCATTTTGTTTCGCGGGCGTAACTAATTCTTGATAAATAAAGTTAATTGTATGATTTTTTCCATAACTAATTTTAATTGATTCTACTAACTCGCTGCAAAATTTTTTTAAGTCAACTGGTGCAGGATAAAATTCGAGTTTTCCTGCTTCGGCGCTGCTTAGCAACCGCACGTCATCTAATAGCTGAGCCATCTGTTGAGATGCTGATTTAACGTGTTGCAGGTATTGTTGTTTTTCCGCGTGGGTGATATCGTCGCCGTAGTCTTGGAGGATTTTAGTAGCAAATAATACTGTACTTAAAGGATTGCCGAATTCGTGAGCAATCATCGAGAAAAAACGAGATTTTACCTGTCTGAGTTCTTGCTCTTTTGCTAAAGAACGACGAATTTCTATTTCTTGTTGTTTGCGTTCTGTGATGTCCCTACCTATATAAATGAAATCGTAAAGTCCCTCTAATTCTGTCTGAATTGCCGAACAGGAAAATTCTACCCAAATTTCTTCTCCTGCTTTTGTAGTGCAGACTATTTCTAGTTCTCTCCGCAGCTCTTTTTGAGACAAAATATAGCGGTGGCGAGCTTGGTAAATTAATGTTTCTTCTACTACTATTAAAGACAGGGGGTTGCCGATCAATTCTGCTTCGCTATACCCAAATAACCATTGTGCAGATTGATTGATTGTTTTGATAGTTCCTAATGTTGTTGTCACCAACAAAGCATCGCCCATCGAACGAATAACTTTATCTATATAATCTTTAGAAGCGGCTAAGGCACTAACCAAAAGATTAGCTTCATTCGCCCTCTGAATCAAGGATTGCTTCATTACCATCTTTTCGGTGGTATCTTCAATCAAAATTAGCAATTTACTTGGCACATCTTCTTGTTGTTCTTCATATTTGATAGCCAACATATCAAAGTATAAAGGGCGATTCGGGTCGGCAAACCGAGCGATACCTTTGACTTCAAAACCCGGCAACCGTCCCATAATGATAGACATGAGGATATTTTCAATGCCAATCAGTTCGGGAAAACTTAGGCGCGCATCTGCACCGGGTATCGCCTCGCCCGGAGTATCGGCATAATGCTGCACTTCGGCGGAGGTTGCCTGAATGATGAAATGGTGATTAACTACAAAATACTGTGTTTGTCGCGGGCCTAACAGTTTTCTTAACAGAGGGTTCATACTTGTTCTACCATTGTGTAAGCTAGTTTGTAGAAAATTTCGTCAACGTCTTTGCCTGTTTTAGCAGATGTCGTGCACACTGCTATTACTTTGTCTTGACTTATCGAATGGGACATTTCCACTAGCAGCGCCAATTTTTCCTCATCAATCAAGTCTACTTTGTTCAAAGCTACGATAATTGATCCTTTAGGATTGACTGAAGAAAAAAGCTGAATGTGTTCGGAGATTCGCTCAACTGTTTCCGAGCGGCTGACATCGGCAACGATCAAAACGCCGCTTGCTCCCTGCAAGTAAGTCGGTGCTATTCCTTTGAATTTTGTATGCCCTTCTAAGTCCCAAATTAGCAACTGTGCAGTCACGTTTTCCCGCTGTTTTACGCCTTCTAATTCTACGTTTTTGCGAGAAATTTTTACTCCCACGGTGGAGAGGTATTGGTCGCTGAATTGCCGATCGACAAAACGGCGGATTAGGCTGGTTTTGCCCACGCCAAAATCGCCGATCATACACATTTTTTTAGCTATAGTAACTGACATAATTATTTAGTGTTTATGGTCTTAGTTATGGGTTCAAATAGCACGCATCTGCTTAAAATTCGCGGTTGATTGGGTTCCACGTCGGCAGGAGGATGGGGGATGCCAACCGTTTGGAGGCGCTTTGGGTCAGCACCTTGCCGCACTAAAGCATCTCGCACTGCTGCGGCACGCCTGAGCGACAACTGTTGATTTGTAGCAAGTTCTCCACTTTGATCGCTGTGCCCAATTATCTTAATCTGTTTTTGAGGATATTGATCCATGAATTTTTTGACACTGGCGATGATTTCTTCATCTGTTGAGTCTAATTTTGTCGTTCCTTGCTCGAAGTAGATGCGGGTTGTAATCTTCAGCGGCTCTAATTTAATCGTACTGATGACCGACTGAACACCGGGAATTTGCTTCAGGGACTGAGCTATTTTCTGTGCGTCTGCACCGTCTCTAACTCGGCCCTCTACTGTAAGTTTGCGATCGCCATACCGCGTAGAAATAGAAACGCCCTCTCTCTGGTTCAAAACGGCGGTAATCCGCTGCACCTCAGCCGCCGTCAAAACTGGATCTGGGGGCACATCTACAGCTATAATTCTATTATCTAATTGCAATTTTGGTGCAGTTGATGCGGCTATTTTTTCGGCTTGTGCCCGCAATTCTTGATTTGGCAACTTACCGGTTAGCTTTAAAGTTTTGCCATCCACTGCAACATCTAAGCGGTAAACTGCTAATTCGGGAGTGGATGCTAAAGCTGCGATGGCATTTGCTTCGAGGCGGCGATCAACACTGCTGCGGTACTGATAAATTCCCCAAGGTACTAAGATTAAGCTCAAGGCGGCTAAACTGATAGCAGCTAGGGCGATCGGGGGTTTTGTTGATTTTTCCGTTTGTAGCGGGTCGAATAAAGTTTTTATACACGGGTGCAGCGAGTCCGGTATAGTACCCGGATCGCCGTTAAACTCGTGAATTACTTGACCATAATTAAGGATGAGATTACTAACGGTTTGTCGTATTTTTTGGATGAACAAGTTTGGCGGTTCTCCTTTAATCACGACGGCTATGTAGCAATATCCCGCTACTTCTAGCAGAATTTTTGAGGCGCCGTATTCAATTTGATTTAGTTCGGAAGATTCTCCCGGCTGCACGATGCACTCGTTGACAAAGCTGCGAATAGCTGTGAGCATTCCTGCTACCATTTCTGATTCTAACTGGTAGCTTTCTGAGTTTTGAACTTCAGAAATTATTAAGCCTGATGCTTTTTGAATTAAGAATGCTGCTTGGACGGTGAAGGGTACTGATTCTTGGAGGATTAATTCAGCTTCGGAAACTCCTTGTACTTTGGAGCGAATTTTTCTTTTGAATCCTTCCACGCTGATGGCATTTGACACTTTTTCATTGATTGTCTTAATAGCTTCTGCCATGTATCGGGCAATTGTACTGCCAATTACGGGATAGAGCGCATCCACCATAGAGTCGCGTTCGAGTTTTATTTGGGCTGTAATCGCTTTGCCCATTTCGGGGGCGAGGGCTTGGGCGATCGACTCTTGGTCGAGGCGAATTTGCTCTTTAATCGCCAGACCGATTTCTGGGGCGATCGCCTTGGCAATTTCCGCTGGCGAATTCACTATTTGTTGAGCAAGTGCGTCGGGAAGCAGCTCAGCTATTGCCGCACTCATTGCCGACTTGTTTTCGTGAGTTTTTGCCCTAATCACTTCGTCAATAATTGGGACGATCGCCTTGACAACTTCTTCTCTGGAATCGGCAATTTTACGGCTGAGAATTTCTGCGATCCAAGGCAGCATCAACTCAATCAACTCTTGGGGCTCGTAGATTTGGTGCTCCAATTTTCCTAATTTATCGTCGATTGTTGCCATCAGGTGGCGCACCCCCGGCAAATCGTTTTCTGCCAGCAGACTTTTTACTTGCTCGATATCCGAGATTTGCGATCCGAACATCAGATTTTGCAGCCTTTCCATGGCGCTGTCGGCTTCATTTAAATCCTGTTTAATTTGGCCTAATATTTCTCCTGGCTGCGATATCGGTGTCGGCTGTTCTACCAAGTTTGGCATCGATTGAAGCGAAGCAACCACCGGATCTAAATCTGCAGTTTCTGGTGAGTCTGAGACTGTGGAAATTATGGGATTATCGGGAATTTCCGAGGATTTTGACTCGGTTTCGGGAGGGGAAATATCTTGTTGCCGATCGAACCCGTGGGATTCTTGAGCCTGTACTTCCTGTAGAGAATCTTTCATTGTCAAGTTAGACAATTCTTGGACAGGCTGTGATGCCTCCTCCAAATCCGGCTGGGCGATCGCGGAAACATCTATAGTTTTAGCTGAGGAATAGTCTTTTTCCAGTTCTGAAGTGTTGAGTTTGTGAGTAGCGAATAGCAAACTTTTGAACTCGTCTGCAACAGGCGGGGAATCGCCAGACTCAGGTTGGCGATCGTTAGTTTCGGTTACACTCGCTGCAACTTCCTCTGGCGCTTGTTCAGAAATACCTAACAAATCCATCAACCCGCCGAGGGCCCCAGCTTGATTATTTTCGCCACTGCTGTCATCTTCGGGCTCTGCATTTTGCTGGTTGGAACCTGCAAAAATTTTGAGATCGACTAACAGATTAAGCAAGGGTTCTAGCTGGGTTGCTGCATCGGCAGCAGACTCGTCAGGTTGAGAAACAAAACCCTCTAACTCATTTTCGTCAGCCGGATTTTCTTTCGGTAAAGCCATGCGTTATTATCCGTTATGGTGGCGCTCCGGCAACAGAAATTCCGTATTTAACTTATTATCCGCAACGCCTTTAAGTTCGGGTACAAATTCTGTTCCTTTGAGCCTCATACCGAGTTCAAAGAGAATTTCTGCCATGTCGTCTCTAGAAACTTTAACATCTCTGAGCATAGAAAATCGACGATCTAGTTCTTCAAAAACCTGTGTTTTCAAAGTGCGGGTTTCTTCAGATAGTCGCTCTCTGGTTTGGGAGAGTTCGTCGCGAAGCGAACGGGTTTGATTGTCAATAGCCTCGTCAAGGGCTTCAATGCTGCTGGAGAATTTTCGGTTAACGCGATCGACTTGCTGACGGATGTCTGCACTTTCTTCTTGGGTGTTTGAGCTGAGCGATTTAACTTTCTTTTCTAACGAATCAACGGCAGCCCTCATTTCTCCCGACAGAACTGTCTTCACTTGTTCGATGCGAGCTTGCATATCTTGCTGCATCATGGACAAGTCGGAATCTATTTTATCGAAGCGATTGTCGTATTCTCTAAGCTGCGCTCCAAAAATTATATCGCGAATTTGGTCGATATTTCCCAGCCGTTCGCGCATTTCTTCTTTACTTATTTCGGCCATGCTTGTACCTAGAATCTCCGGAGATTGTGAGTTTAAGAACTGTGCTAGTGATTTACTACCGTTGTTGGTGGCACTAGCTTTTTTGAGTGGGCGGGCTTTTATTTTTTGAACTCTCACCCCTGCCTCGGAGATGGGATTTTTTAGAGTCTTGACTCTAAATATCCTGAGATTCAAATTTTTGAGCCTGGTCTTGTCACCAAAAATGGCGGTTGGCGATCCTTTGCTTGCAGCAAGCTCAGAGAAGCGTAGATTTGCTGCTATACAGGACAGCGGGGTAGATTTTAATGTCTTGTACTGACATCTTCAATGATATCGCATCTTGACAGTGCCTCATACCACAGCGCTTGATCCCCGGCAAAAAGCGGGCGGGGGCGGGCGCCCACGTCCTATTATATATAATATATAACTCAAAAGCTGCACAGATCGCTCGCCGATCGGCTCCCAGGGATGTAGCCTTTGAGCAGAAAGCACTTATACAGCCCAACTCGGCCCCTCTGTGCCCCTCGAAGCCTCTTCTCCTGCGATCGCCCTATAAAAATTCATAGGGCCCGATCGACAGCGACCAGACCCAATAATATGAGAGCTTTGTTTTTTCTAACAAACGAGATGTGTTTCCGATTGAGAACTGTTACTTACTAGGGTTTACAACTTGTGCAGCTTTACTTTTAATTAACAACGACAACTAAGTCTTACTTGACTGCGGTTTGGCTTGACTGCTCGATCGGCAGTTCGCCACTATTCCAAGTTGTGTTCGGTTAATTTCTGCTGCGCCTGGGAATCTAGACCGGAGACACCATGCCTATATCCTTGAACTTTCTTTCTAAATATAGTGACCTCCTTTCTCTTTCTGTCCCGGTGTCTATTATTAAGTTAGCATGGCCTTTCGGAGGAGTAAAGCACTATTTGCAAAACTTGATAGGTCTTTACATTACTAAGTATAATGATATGAATCTCCAAATAGATGTAAGTTAGCACTCACGCACTCGTAACCAAGAAACCGGGTTTTTTTACCCAGATTGAGGATTTTAAGCAAGTATTTTGGTTTAAAAACCGGGTTTCTGGACACCCGTGCGTAAGTCCTATAAATTCTATTGTTGCTACATCTTTACATACTTAAGTGTTTTTGTCATGTCTATTTCTCCTAAGTTTCTCAGTGGCAGCCAAATCCGCCAAACCTTCCTCGACTTTTATGCTCAGCGGGGACATAAGATATTGCCGAGTGCTTCTTTGGTGCCCGAAGATCCGACAGTGTTGCTGACGATCGCCGGAATGCTACAATTCAAGCCGATATTTCTCGGACAGCGCAACGCCGAATCACCGCGCGCCACGACTTCTCAAAAGTGCATCCGCACCAACGACATCGAAAACGTCGGCCGCACCGCCCGCCACCACACGTTTTTTGAAATGTTGGGGAATTTCAGTTTCGGGGATTATTTCAAGAAACAGGCGATCGCCTGGGCGTGGGAACTTTCGACGGAAGTTTTCGGTTTACCAGCGTCGAATTTGGTTGTTAGTGTTTTCCGAGAAGATGACGAAGCTTTTGCGATTTGGCGCGATGAAATTGGCATTCCGGGCGATCGCATTCAGCGCATGGGAGAAGATGACAATTTCTGGCAATCCGGCCCGACTGGCCCCTGCGGCCCGTGTTCGGAGATTTACTATGATTTCCACCCAGAGAGAGGCGACAATATTGACCTCGAAGATGATACCAGGTTTATTGAATTCTACAACCTGGTTTTCATGCAGTACAATAAAGATGCAGAGGGCAATTTAACACCGCTGCAAAATCAAAATATTGATACTGGCATGGGACTGGAACGGATGGCGCAAATCCTCCAGAAAGTCCCCAATAATTACGAAACAGATTTGATTTTTCCGATCATTCAATCGGCAGCAGAAATTGCCGGGATTGATTACCACAATAGCGATGAAAAAGTCAAAGTTTCGCTGAAAGTAATTGGCGATCACATTCGGGCTGTGGTGCACATGATTGCGGACGAAATTCGCGCGTCGAATGTTGGTCGGGGTTACATTTTGCGGCGGTTGATTCGCCGGGTGGTGCGCCACGGCCGACTGATTGGAATTCAGGGCGAATTTACGGTGCGGGTGGCTGAAAGTGCGATCGCGCTTTCGGAAGCAGCTTATCCGAACGTGCGGCGGCGGGAAGCTCAAATTAAGGCGGAATTGGCAAGGGAAGAGGCGCAGTTTCTCAAGACTTTGGAACGCGGAGAGAAGCTGCTGGAGGAAATTGTCGATCGCACAAAACAGCAAGCAAACCAACAAATCAGCGGTCAAGATGCTTTCACTCTTTACGATACCTACGGTTTTCCCTTAGAACTGACTCAAGAAATTGCTGAGGAACAGGGAATTACTGTGGATTTGGACGGCTTTGAAAGGGCGATGAAGGAACAGCAAACTCGCGCTAAAGATGCTCGCCAAACAATCGATTTAACCGTGCAGGGTTCTTTGGATAAGTTGGCTGAAACTATCCAGAAAACTGAGTTTGTCGGTTATGCTGAATTGTCGATTTTAGCTGAGGTGGAAGTTATTTTAGTTGACGGCAAATCTGTCGAGGAAGCAGCCGCCGGCACTGAGGTACAAGTTGTTTTGAACCAAACGCCGTTTTATGCAGAATCCGGCGGACAAATTGGGGACAAAGGTTATTTGAAAAGCGGAGATAATGGTGATGGTTTGTTGGTAAGAGTTGATGATGTGAAGAAGGAATCGGATTTCTTCGTGCATTTCGGCTTGGTGGAACGGGGAACGCTGAGAGTTGGCGATAGTATTACTGCGAAAATTGACAACAGCAGCCGCCGCCGAATTCAGGCAAACCACACAGCAACTCACTTATTACAATCAGCTTTGCGGAAAATTGTGGACGATTCGATTTCGCAAGCTGGTTCGCTGGTATCGTCAGAAAGATTGCGATTTGATTTCAATTCTCCGCGCGCTGTCACAGCAGAAGAGTTGCAGAAAATTGAGGATTTAGTTAATAGTTGGATTGCTGAAGCGCACGCTGCGGTCGTTGCAGAAATGCCGATCGCCCTTGCGAGAGAAAAAGGCGCGACTGCGATGTTTGGCGAGAAGTACGGCGATGTGGTGCGGGTTATCGATTTTCCCGGCGTTTCGATGGAATTGTGCGGCGGAACTCACGTCAGCAATACGGCAGAAATCGGGCTGTTTAAGATTGTTTCCGAAGCCGGGGTAGCGGCGGGTACTCGCCGGATTGAAGCGGTTTCCGGTCAAGCTGTTTTGGACTATTTGAACGTGCGCGATAAGGTGGTGCGCGATTTGGGCGATCGATTTAAGGCGAAGCCTGAAGAATTGCCGAACCGGATTACTAATTTGCAGAATGAGTTGAAGGATACTCAGAAACATTTGGCTGCTGTCAAGTCGGAATTGGCGATCGCGAAATCAGACCAGTTGCTGAGTGCGCCGGAGGCGATCGGCGAATTCAAAATCATTGTAGCTCAATTGGGAGATGTGGATACGGAAGCGCTGAAAACTGCGGCGGAAAGGTTGCAGCAAAAGTTAGGAAATGCTGCGGTTGTTTTGGCCTCAATTCCTGAACCGGATAAGGTAAGTTTGGTGGCAGCTTTTAGTCCAGAAGTTAATAAGAAAGGATTGCAAGCTGGCAAGTTTATCGGGGGAATTGCTCAAATTTGCGGCGGAAAAGGCGGCGGGCGGCCTAATTTGGCGCAAGCTGGGGGACGCGATGCAAGTAAGTTGCAGGAAGCGTTGGAAAGTGCTCGGAATCAGTTGCTTGAAGGGTTGGGTTAATCGGCCTTTTATGTGGGGACACGATTCCCTGCATTAGTGTCAACAAACACGTCAAACCCGCAGTCCGACAGGGGTTTTAACCCCTGTCTCAAAGCGAAAGTCCTCGCTATGAGGACTGAAGAACTCATTAGTCCTCTTAAGAGGACTTTAGCTATTAGACAGGGACTTCAGTCCCTGGCGGGCTTTCGGCTTAAATTGACACGATGAAAGGCACGGTGCCGTGTCCTGCTTTGCTACTTAATATTGAGGTACAGACGGGTCTACTTCTTCACTCCAAGCAGTAATCCCGCCCTTAACATTAATCCCCTCAATTCCCGCTTCCTTCAAAATCCCCAAAGCCTTCGCAGAACGTCCGCCCATTTTGCAGTGTGCAATCAAGCGGTGGCCGTTCAACAATTCCTTGACCTTGGCGACACCTGCGCCGTGTTCGATATCCGGCAAAGGAACCAAAACCGACCCAGGAATTTGACAAATTTGATACTCATTGGGATTGCGAACATCCAACAAGACAAAATCTTTCGCACCGCTGTCGATTAACTCCTTAAGTTGCGTGACAGTCATCTCAGGAATTTGCGTTTGCTGACTTGCTTCCTGCGCTTTTGCTTGAGGAATGCCACAGAATTGTTCGTAATCGATTAACTTTTCAATTACCGGGCGCACTGGATTCGGCCGCAGTTTCAATTGCCGGAACGTCATATCTAAGGCATTGTAAAGCAACAGTCTGCCGCTCAAAGTAGTGCCTTGACCCAAGATAATTTTGATAGCTTCCGTTGCTTGGATAGACCCGACAACTCCGCACAAAACGCCTAAAACGCCGCCTTCTGCACAAGAAGGAACCATCCCAGGAGGCGGGGGTTCTGGGTACAAATCGCGGTAATTCGGGCCGCCTTCGTAGTTGAAAACTGTGGCTTGCCCTTCAAATCGGAAGATAGAACCGTAGACGTTGGGCTTGTTTAAAAGCACGCAAACGTCGTTCATCAAATAGCGAGTCGGGAAGTTGTCCGTGCCGTCGATAATGATATCGTAAGGAGTGGCAATGTCGATCGCATTTTCCGAACTAACGCGAGTTTCGTACAAATCAACTTGACAAAAAGGATTAATTTCTAAAATCCGATTTTTAGCCGACTCAATCTTCGGTTTCCCAACCCAAGAAGTGCCGTGAATTACTTGCCGCTGCAAATTGGAATGGTCTACAACATCAAAGTCTACAATCCCAATGCGGCCAACACCGGCGGCGGCTAAATACAGCAGCAGCGGCGAACCGAGACCTCCCGTACCGATGCAGAGCACGCTGGCAGCTTTGAGACGCTTCTGCCCTTCCAATCCAACTTCTGGCAGGATGAGGTGGCGAGAGTAGCGTTCGTATTCTTGTTTGTTGAGCTGGATCTCGTCCAGATTAGGATTTAGCATGATATTGTGTGTAGCGCAGATTTTGAATTATATCCTATCTGAATCTTTCGCATTTTTACGTGTTTGTTATTTTTACTAATTATTTCTTAATCTCAGTCGGTTCCAGTGCGAGAATTTCCTCTGCTTGAAAGTTCCCCTCTCCGTCAAGACTCCAACTGCGGAGGTCTTCTGAACAGCCTTGTCGGACGGACACAATGATGTAAGAGTATTGGGCCCAGGCCAATGTCCGATCGCACTCTGAGGGCACTGCCGGACAATCCGTGTGAGAATGATATATACCGATAATATCCAGATTGCGATCGCGCCCATGTTTCATCGCCCGCAACATATCTTCGGGTCTGATAGCATATCTGCGTCTTTCTGTCAATCCTTTTTGTTCAGGCCAATTCTCCTCAGCTTCCGCACTCCAAGCATTGTCAGTTGGCCAAACTTCTACCACAGTTTTAACATCGCTAGTAACTCGACCGAGCAACAAACCGCAGCATTCTTCAGGATAAGCGCTTTCGGCGTGGGTACGCATGGATAAAATGTGAGAGTCGGAAAGTGCGATCGATGGCATAGGATTTTATTGTAGATTTTATTGTAAAGTGCGCT
This sequence comes from Microcoleus sp. Pol17C6, assembly GCF_036701145.1. NCBI lineage: Bacteria > Bacillati > Cyanobacteriota > Cyanophyceae > Oscillatoriales > Microcoleaceae > Microcoleus > Microcoleus sp. Pol17C6. The sequence goes on along the minus strand of NZ_JAUBQH010000043.1, from coordinate 7,868 downwards.
CGGGCTTTTTCTTTAACGAACCGCGAAGACGCGTTAGGCGAAGCCGCGCGTAAGCGCTAGGACACGAAGGAAGAGAAGGGAAGAGAAAGAACTCACAAAAGTAACCTCATTAATTACCTGCACGTAGATATCTAAACGTTAGATTTTTCGACTATTTCTCACTCCTATTCTCTGTGTCTTCTGCGCCCTCTGCGGTTCATAAAAAAATTACTGTAAGGTGCGCCTGGTCGCGCACCTTACCCCTTAGTTAATGTAGCTATCTAGCCCTCAATTGCAATCAAGTTGCAATTAAGAGGGAGTTTGCTGCAACTCAGGTCGCTCATCTGGAACGATCGCACCTTCGACAGGACACACCTGCAAACAAATGCCACAGTCAATGCAGGTATCAAAATCAATCCAAAACCAATCAGTACCCTTGACATTTTTGCCGGGGCCGGGGTGAATGCAAGCCACCGGACAAGCGCCAACGCAATCAGCAATTCCCTCGCAAATATTCGTAACAATAGTGTGTGCCATAGTGTTCTCTCAAAAGATTTTAGGTAGATAGGGAATTAGCAATTAGTAATTGGCAAAACCTTCTATCAATCAGCAGGATACATAATATCATATCAGGTGATTTCTAACCAATTACCAACTACTAATTACCAATTACCAATTAGCCTAATTTACCGTTTCAATTGTTGGCAATCCTTCGGCATTTACCCAAGCAATTTGAGCAATTCGTCGATCGCGCGCGTATTCCCGCGCCGACTCTGCTGTCTCCCGACTCTCTAAATCTATTTCTACCCGAACTAGGTGAGTAGAGTCTCGGAGTTTGCGAGCGTAAGCAAACGCGGCTGCACTAGCTTCAGGAGTTTGAGGCACAACCAACCAGTCGCTAGCTGGCGTCTGGCTGGGCAATTGCCCCTCTGTCAGCAAAACTTGGTGCAAATCTTCAATATTCAAACAAAACCCGATGCCGGGGGAATTTTGCCCTTGCGGATCGAACAGTCCCAACAGTTGGTCGTAGCGTCCCCCTTGTCCTAAAACTCGCTGTCCTGTCTTGCTGCTGCTGACAACTTCAAACACAATTCCAGTGTAGTAGTCAAATGTTTGAATTAAACTCAAATCGAGGTGAATGTGGGATTTGAGATTGGGAATTTTTGACTGACATTGGTGCAGCAATTCGATCGCCGATTTGAGATTATTTAAGGCGGCTTGCTGTGGCAAATCTAAATCCAGCTTGGCAACAATTGGCAACACCTCTTCTGGGCGGCCGCGCAAGTCAAATAACAGCAGAGCTCTTTCTCGCAATTCGGTTGACAGCGGCAAAGTTTCCAAGGCAATTCGATCGAGATTGGCGATCGCCCCCCGAACTTTCTGGCGCACATTTGGCGGAAACGGTTCTAGCAATCTTGCAGTCAAGCCCGCTTCTCCCAAAACCAAATGCCAGTCATCAATTCCCAAGCTCTGCAAGCACTCAGACAGCAGCAGCAGCACTTCCGCATCCGCAACCGTCCCCCCCGCGCCTAGGAGCTCTACCCCAGCTTGATAGAACTCTTGTTGCCCGCCTGAGCCAGTATCGGGGCCTTTGCGGAACACGTTGGCGTTGTAGTAGAGGCGCTGAGGCTGCCAACGAGTCCCGGCCATCCGCATCGCAGCCGCGCGGGCGATGGATGCTGTCAATTCCGGCCGCAAACCAAGTTCTCCATCCTCGGCATCTTGCAGTTGAATTAAGGTCGATCGGTCGATCGCACCCCCAGCCATTAATGTCTCCAGCCTTTCTAGGGTAGAGGTAATAATCCGGTGATAGCCCCAGCGGTGAAAAACCTGCTGTAAGCGCCGTTCGATCGAAATTTTTTGAGCAACGTCAAGGGGCAATAAATCTCTTGCACCGGATGGGGGTTGGTGAACCATATCAATTTTAGATTTTAGACTTTAGAAGATTTTAGATTGGGCTTAGAAGCTTAGCTTTATGGACGGTGTTAAAGTCTAACGAGGCAAGCTTAACATTTGACTTTAACAAATTAAGGTGTCATATCAATTTTAGATTTTAGATTGGGCTTAGAAGCTTAGCTTTAGGGACGGTGTTAAAGTCGAAGCAGGCAAGCTTAATCTTCGACTTTAACAAATGAAGGCGTGATAGCGTTTTGGTTTGCATGGGAATAATCATTTTCCCGGTCAGTGCGATCGTCCCGCTCTTTCTGGATCACCCGATCTCGCGGGACGATCGCACTGACGGTATAATTCCGATGTCACCGGATTTGATCTCACCAAGTCTTGATTGTTTTGATCTATCTCACTCCACTGCTGTGCAGTTCACCATTTTCTCAAAATTCAAGACTCACAAATCACAACTTCTCACTTCTTCTTCCCGCCAAACAAACTTGCAAAAAATCCTGGTTTCTCGTCACCTTTTTTTGCCTTTGCGGAAGCTTGTTCCAGCTTTTTCTTAACCTCCAAAGCCGTCGGTTCTTCAGGATTTGATGCCAAAGCTTTGTTCATCTCAAGTTTTGCCATTGTGGCTTGATTTTGTTCAACGTAACACATTGCTAACAAAGCGTGGGTCTTGCTGTGTTTCGGATCGCGTTTCACGCCTTCTTTCAACTCTATAATTGCTTTGGCGTAACTTTTGCTGTCCATAAATCCTTGAGCTCGGCGGCAATAGGCTTCGGCCGGCGAGCCTGTTGCCGGAGTTGGGGTTGGGGTTGGGGTTGGGGTTGGGGTTGGAGTTGGGGTTGGGGTTGGGGGGTCTGTTTTTTTTAGGTCGGTTGGGGCTTGGCGCTCTTTTCGCAGCAGGTAAACCATGTTGAGTTCGCTAATTTGATTAATCGCCTCTTGCGTTTCCTTAACTGATTCGTACTGCTTGAGAGCGAGTTTGCTAACTGCTGTTTTGTAAGCTTCTTCCCAATCTTTAGCGGTAGCTAACTGTTTGGCTGCTTCGCTTTCAATTTGCATTTTCGCCTGTTCTTTAACAACGCGCTTGCCGATGGCTCCTAATAGCAGGCTGTATTCTTTGCGATCGCTTTCCTTGGAGAATTTGTTGTAAGCCGGATTGACTACTTTTGACAAAAATTGGTTAGCCCAATCTTTATCGGCTTGGCTTTCAAAAGAGCAAGTATCCGAATGCAACCGGCGGGCGATTTTCATGTAGCGCTTGCGGATGTCGTTAAACTCGGCGTCTAAGGGAATTCCCAAAATTGCGTGCTGATCTGTAAAGTCATACTTGAACAGCCCTTTTGTCATTTCAAAAGACATAACTTTTACTCTTCCTTTCCTGGCTTTTCACTATTCTTTAATGTAGCTTGAGTCAAGGGGTTGTGACCCCCGTACTACCCCCGATCTATTGCTGGGAGGCGCTACTTCCAAGAAGATAAGGGAGGAACTGCTAGCAGTGCGCTGCTGAGTTCGGCGTGTATTTTGCCGTTTGTGGCCAAAATCCGACCCGAGTTCATCTCAAAGGCACTGCCGTCATAAGCTGTAATTTGACCTCCGGCTTCGGAGACGATGACTACACCTGCTGCTACGTCCCAAGGGGCGAGTCCCCGTTCCCAGTATCCGTCCGATCGCCCCATCGCCAGGTGTGCGAGGTCTAGGGATGCGGAACCGCTGCGGCGCACGCCTTGGGTGAGGTGGGTAAGGTGACAGAATTCGGCATAGTTATTGTCTGCTGTTTCGCGCCGATCGTATGCAAAGCCAGTGACTAGCAAGCTGGTTCTCAATTCTGAGATTTGGGAAACTTCGATCTGCGAACGGTTGCAGGTTGCTCCCAATCCTTTGCCTGCCCGAAATAATTCATTATGAAAAGGGTCGTAAATTACTCCAATTTGTGGTATACCGTCGATTAAAAGTCCGATCGACACGGCCCAAAAAGGATATTGGTGAGCATAATTTGTTGTGCCGTCCAAAGGGTCGATCGCCCACAGGTATTTGCTGCTGGCATCCCCTAATTTGCCGGATTCTTCGGCGAGGATGGCGTGGTCGGGTACGTGGCGGCCGAGAATTTCTAAGATAACCGCTTCTGAGGCTTTGTCGGCTTCTGTGACTAAATCGCCCGATCGCCCTTTTTCTTGAATTTTTTCTAATTTTCCGCAGAAAGATTTCAGGACGGAACCGGCGGCTAGGGCTGCTTCGGTGGCTATTTCTAAGAAGTTTTGCAGTTGATTGTCTGTCATTAGGAATTGTTGGGAATTGGGAATTGGGAATTGGGAATTGGGAATTGGGAATTGCTTCCAATGACAACTGTCAACTGCCAACTGTCAACTGTCAACTGTCAACTGTCAACTGACTATTTCCGATTTTGCTGGCGAAATTCTGCGGGAGTTTGGCGCAAAGCTCGTTCTGGATTCCACAGGCCTTTACCCATGAGTCTCGCCCATTCTTGAGCGTTGATGAGTCGCTGCTGATATTTGGTGTTGGGCGATCGCACTGAGGCCAGGGCATAACCTTCTTTGACTAGCTGTTCGTTGAGCAAAATTTTATCTTGCCACAAGTAGGCTAGTTTGCGATCGAACTGGTCTTTCTCTTCGATGTCGGATTCTAACAATACCTGTTTTCCCCCAATTAGCTGTTCTAGTCTTTGTTTGGCTGCTTCTCCCCAAGGCTGCTGTTTTAAATCCGGCGCATCAATACCAATCAGCCTGATTTGTTCTAATAAGGCTATTTTGTCGGCTGTACTGATAACTTCGATTGTTTGGCCGCTGATGGCCCTTTCTACTTTGGCGATCGTACCTTGGGGCATTTCTGGTTTTTGGCAGCTAGCTAGCAACAGACACAGGGCGATCGCACATAACCGATAAAGCATGGATAATTGGTAGTTGATTATTTATCAAATTGCCTTATTCTTCATCCAACGGCAAACCGGCTTTAACTTTACCTTTGCCGAAGTAGCGGCCGAATTGCAGTTCGTACACTTCGTCTTCGTCTTGCGTCTCTACCTCGATGTTGGAACGGGGATAGCTGACGCACAGCAGGGCATAACCCTCTTTTTGCAGTTCCACAGAAAGCCCCATTGCTTCTGGCTGGTGCAGTTCCCCCGAATTGACGCGCACCGCACAGGCGGTACAAGCGCCGTTGCGGCAGGAAAAGGGCAATTCTACTCCTTGGTTTTCGGCGCTTTGGAGGATGTAGCGGTCTTCGGGTACTCGCACGGTATGGCGATCGCCTGTCTGTCTGTTATGAATTTTAATTGTGTAAGAGTTAGTCATGGAATTTTAGATTTTAGATTTTAGATTTTAGATTGGGGTTGGCGGGGCAAGATCCTTGAAATGAATGGGTTTGCGACCCAGGGAGGAGAACCCAAGCCTGCCCGTTTCACACCCTACCCATATTAAACAGCAAATTTATGCCGTTACCCCTTCCCAAATCAGATTTGTTCTGCTAAGATAGTTTAGCTGTGGCTAAATGAATGAATTTAGCCCTGGAGAGGTGGCCGAGCGGTTGAAGGCGCACGCCTGGAAAGTGTGTTTAGGGCAACTTAACGAGGGTTCGAATCCCTCCCTCTCCGTTAAACAAGCTGTTTAGGCAAAAAAAACCAGCTTGCAACAAAAATCTCTGATATGAGATAAATACTTTGATGAGAGCGAGAGTCCTTGAATTCTTTTAGAAAAATCAAGGGCTCTAGCTTTTATATTTTTGAGTGTAAATTACGGGCGATCGAACCGAGAATAAACGCCCCGATATAATGCCAATAATAGAACACCATAGTGACCTACACCAATCGCCAGCGATATGGTGTATCGGCTAAACTCAGCCTCACCATTCCCTGCGAATCTCCCATACATTCGACCATCTTTTTGAGCAGTTCGCTGTCGCTGGGATTCAAATTTTCGACGGCCATTTGCTCCCTCACCGTTTGCAGCAAAGCGTCGCTTTCTGCTGGATCAATTGCTGTTTGAATATCAGTCTGGGAATTTTAGATTTTAAATCTTAGATTTTAAATTGAGGTAATTTATATCGAACTTAGCATCAGCGAGATTTGCCCCTCTGAACGACGTACCCTCAGCATTTCCAATCTCTCGAACAATAGCCGAGAAAGACACAAACGCAAACCAAAGATACAGCAGCGACAGCAAACCGAAACACATACCCCAAAACAGTTTGTGAGTGCTCAGAAAAGCGCTCGCCGTTGCACTGAACAAAAAAGCCGCTGCGTAAGTTGCCACACTTCCAGCCGATGCGATCGCCACCTGTGCAAATTGGCCGCGAATCCGGGAACTCACAAAAAACATTAACACCCCGCCGATCGCCATTCCAGCAATAGCAGCCTGGGAATTATTATTAGTTGCAGTGCCAGCATAAAAAAATCCCAACAAAGCTCCTGATAGAATAGCAGAAATTGTTCGTGCCCATCTACCCGCTGAGGTTTTTGGCTGTTTGCTGGCGATCGCCGAAGCGAAACCAGCAGCGCTCAAAACCCCGTACAGCAACAGAACAAAAGGCCAACTGCCAGAGTCCGGTATTTGTCCTTGGGCTCCCAAAATCAGTCGAGTCAGAACATCGCCCACAACCAAACAAATCGCGATCGCCCCAGCACTCAAAACAGCAATCTGTCGCCGAGAAAGCCCGATTTTTGCACCGAGAAAATTCGCACCCGCTAACTGAGCATTTCTAAAATTGCAGCCTCTAACATCCGCACCGCTGAAATCAGCACCGTTAAGAACTTGTCCTTGGAACGATCGATTTCGTAAAATTTGATTGCTAAAATTATTGGAATCCGAATACTTCATATTAGTAGAGGATGCTGGAGAATATATAAATCTGTCAGTGTTTCCGTCCCCAATCTAAAATCTAAAATGGTATGACTTATCGGCCCACGTTCAAACAAATTTGGCATATTCTCGGTCTCGGAATATTGCTCGCACCAATACTACTTTACAACATTCCCTACTTTTTGCGTCCCCAACAAACAAACGAAGCCCGATCGCTATTTCAGGGAATAGCCTACCGCAGGGAATTTCGGACTAATCCGCGTCCCACCCTAATTCACATTGTTAGCATCGACCTAAAAGCGCCGGGAATAGGAATTTTTGTCACTCCCGGAAACCCAACAGCCGATTTAACAGAAACCAATGCCCGCACCGCTACTGAATTCCTGAAAGAATTTAAATTGCAATTAGCAGTCAACGGCAATTTTTTTTATCCCTGCATCGAGCAAGCACCTTGGAATTACTATCCTCGCAGTGGCGATCGAGTAAATAATGTCGGACACGCCATTGCCAAAAGCCAAGCTTATTCTCAACCAGACCTAGCCTTTCCAGCCCTTTGTTTTGATGCCACAAACCGCGCTCAAATAATCGAAAACGGCACTTGTCCTGCGGGAACAGCCTATGCAGTTGCCGGAGATACTTTGCTGGTGAAAAATGGCCAACCCGTAGCACAAAGTCAGAAAGAACGCACACAGGATAAACCCTATCCCCGTGCCGTCGCGGCGATCGACAAAACAGGCGACAAGTTGTGGTTAATTCTGGCAGACGGCAAGCAGAGGCTTTACAGTGAAGGGCTGAAATTGAGCGAAATAACTGATATTTCGATGCAGTTGGGAGCCGAGACAGTGCTAAATTTAGATGGTGGCGGTTCGGTAACTTTTGCAGTAGCATCGCCGTCAGGGCCGAAACTGTTGAATGCTCCGATTCAGAATAAAATCCCCATGCAGGAACGTCCACTTGCCAATCATTTGGGATTTTATGCGCGGGATAATAATGATGCCTCCGCATACTCAAATAAATAGGGTATTGATTGCCTTCATTACTAATACAAAAGTTCGCTTAAATACCCACAAAATTTCTTATTCAGCAGTGAGTTTTTTTTGAACCCACATTCCGCAGATATTCAAGGAGAGGTAAAGGAAGATAGATTCGGCAACAAGAAACTCCCAAACGATTGCCGTG
>NZ_JAUBQH010000042.1:29129-56718 GCF_036701145.1 Microcoleus sp. Pol17C6 | reverse complement strand
AATTAGATACTTGAAGTTTTCAAAACTTCTTACCTCGGGAAATAGATGTTGATAGGCAAGACAGTATTCGTCTACAAAACTGACTGTAGAGACTGCTGGGCGGGGTACGACCATACATTTTAACTATTTGATGACTTCAGGAATATTATACTAGGGCTAAAGTGATGAAAGAGCGTTATTGAGTCTGGGAATGACTATCTCGGTGCCTTAAAAGGGAATCATAGCCATTTTCATAAGCAAATTAAGGAGAAATTTCAATCAGAATTCCATATTAATACCGTTGAAACGGGCCACGGACGAGTGGAACGACGAAGTGTGAGTTTGTGGACAGGCTGGCATGGACTATCGGAGAGCGAAGACTGGGCCGGACTACGAAGTATCATTCGAGTCACGAGTTATCGACACCTGTTAAAAGGTGAATATATTCAAATTAAGAAGCCTGAAACCAGGTACTACATTAGTTCATTGGATGAAACGGTGGAACAATTTGCAACTAGAATTCGCGATTACTGGGGCGTTGAAAATAAGGTCCACTATGTCCGAGATGTGACCCGGCGTAGAAGATGCTTCTAGAGTTCGAGTCGGCGAGCTCCCGGCCATTTTTGCAATTGCTCGTAATTTAGCACTCAATCTTTATCGAGAAGCTGGAGAAACAAATATGGCACAGGCACAACGGCTCGCGGGCTATGGTCTAGACGTTTTGAAGAAGCTGTTTAGAATGAAATAGCCCTGAGTTTAATCAGCATCAACCAGCAAATTTATTGTTCTGCGGTTGAGGAAGTACGATCGCCCGCACTCAATATCAAATCCACACTGACTGTAAAATTAGGAAATGCGATCGGTGCCACCTCTTGACCAGGGTACAAGTTTAGTATTAAACTATAACCGTTTGGTGTTGGCTGGCGGTAAACTTCCAAGCTGTTTTCCACTAAATTAACCAACCAAACCTCTTGAATGAGCGATCGGGCATAAATAGGAATTTTGACATTTCTGTCATTATCCACTGTACTGTCAGCGACTTCTACCAAAAGCAACACTTCTGAGGGAACTGGATGTGCTGTCTCGTAATCATCATCGCGAAATTGGAGCAATACTACATCAGGTTGCGGTTCAGTACGTTCGCTTAACTGAACAGGGTTTTGGACATCAACAATAACTCTATCTTCTGGTAATCGGTGAAAAAGTCGGTTAATTCGTCTCACAGCAGTTGCGTGACGAGTTCCAATAGCAGCCATTTGAATAATTTCTCCTTCAATGAGTTCGACGCGCTCAGCTTCAGAAAGAATCCCTGTCTCACCCATTAAATGATATTCTTTCACCGTAAAAAGGCGTTTTTGAAGTTGAACGGACATCGCAATTCTCCTTTTTGGAAACTCCTTTTAATATAACCTTAAGTAAAGTACGCCATCAGCACCATAGTTTTGGGCGAGCAGGATGCCCGCCCCCCAAGAAACGAAACAGCTTTAGGATTAAGTAAGGTGCGCTATCAGCACCCTACGAATTAATCCTATTAGCTTTGGGCTACAGGTTCCTTAGCCAAAAACTTCTCTAGTTCCGTCAAAGCATCGGCATCAACCTTAGTCTGCATCGGACAGAACTTAGGCCCGCACATTGAACAGAATTCAGCAGTTTTGTAGATATCCGCCGGCAAAGTTTCGTCGTGATATTCCTTTGCCCGTTCTGGATCTAATGACAGCTCAAATTGACGGTTCCAATCGAAATTGTAACGCGCTTTCGAGAGTTCATCATCGCGATCGCGCGCACCCGGACGACCCCGTGCAATATCCGCAGCGTGAGCCGCGATTTTGTAAGCAATCAGCCCGTTTCGGACATCCTCAGCATTCGGCAATCCTAAGTGTTCCTTCGGCGTCACGTAACACAGCATTGCAGTACCGTACCAACCAGCCATCGCCGCCCCAATTGCTGAGGTAATGTGGTCGTATCCAGGCGCAATATCTGTCACCAACGGCCCCAAAACATAGAAGGGTGCTTCGGAACATTCCTCCATTTGTTTCTTGACATTAAACTCAATTTGATCCATCGGAACGTGGCCCGGGCCTTCCACCATTACCTGCACGTCATGTTCCCAAGCTTTGCGAGTTAATTGTCCCAAAGTTTTGAGTTCAGCTAATTGAGCATCATCCGACGCATCGTGAGTGCAACCGGGGCGCAGAGAATCTCCCAAACTAAACGAAACATCGTATTTTTTGAAGATTTCAATGATGTCGTTAAAGTGAGTGTAGAGGGGATTTTGTTTGTGGTGATGCAGCATCCACCGCGCCAAAATGCCGCCGCCGCGAGAGACAATCCCCGTAATCCGATTTCTCACCAACGGCAAATGCTCGATCAAAATTCCGGCGTGAATAGTTTGGTAATCAACACCTTGTTGAGCGTGTTTGTCAATGATGTGAAGAAAGTCATTCGCCGTCAGACTTTCCATATTACCGTGAACGCTTTCTAAAGCTTGGTAAATTGGTACAGTACCGATCGGCACCGGTGAAGCTTTGATAATTGTAGTGCGAATTTCATCCAAATTGCCGCCGCCGGTGGACAAGTCCATCACGGTATCAGCGCCGTATTTCACTGCTAGTTTAAGCTTGTCAACTTCTTCTTCCATATTGGAAGAGTTGGGAGATGCACCGATATTAGCATTGACTTTGCATTTAGAGGCAATGCCGATCGCCATCGGTTCTAAATTCGTGTGATTGATATTAGCCGGAATAATCATCCGTCCCCGCGCTACTTCGGCGCGGATAAGTTCTGGCGGGAGATTTTCTCGCTTAGCAACAAAGTGCATTTCCTCAGTAATTACACCTTGGCGGGCGTAGTGCATTTGAGATACATTGGTGTGCCCCTGACGCTTCGCGATCCATTCGGTACGCATATTTAATTTCCTTGATAAACAGCTTCCCTCCGCTGGTATTACCCAGACTCAGGTTCTAAGGGTGTTTTCTCAGCCCGGATATTCGGGCACCCCTAGCTAAGCTGTTGATTGTATCACCGATTTCTGTGCGCGACGCCAGCAACTAAGGAAATCTTAATATTGAGAGATAGATGAGGCGAGCGATCGCCCTTTTGGGGCTTCTGATATTTCTACTGTTTAAAAAGTGCGATCGTACCCCATTTAACAATCTAAAAACCATCACACCTCATCAGGATTAATCCCCATTTCGCGCAATTTGACTGCTAGGCGATCGGCGCGTTGTTTTTCTTCCTCCGCGCGAAGGCTTTCTTGTTGTGCGCGAAGGCTTTCTCGTTCTGCCCGCAGGTGTTCTTCTGCCGCACGTTCCTCTCCAATTAACAGCAAATTTCCTTCACTATCCCACCAACGCAACCAAGGTAAATTCATCTCATCATATTCACCTTGCCAAATTCCCAACTCAACTCCAAGCTGAGGAATCGGATAGCGACCGCGCTCATTTACACTCATGCGCTGATAGCAATTGTCTTCTAAGTGATACATTTCTACAGCAGCTTTTTTCACTTCATAAATGCCGTAGTAAGGTACGCGAATCGCCTGTTCGTAAACCCAAAATTTTCCCACCTTTTGTTCTTCGGCTTGACCGGGTTCGGGCGGCGGCGTTCTATCTCGCTCTTCTGCACCGTTGCCCGACACAAATTCCAAAACAATCAGCGGTGCAACGTATTCTTTCCACAATACATAAGAACGTCGCACCTCACCATTTAATAGTGGCGGAACATTCGGCACATAAAACCAATCTGGTGCTTCCGCACCGCGTTCGAGAGGGTCAGTTAAACGCCAATAAATCCCACAATCTTGACCGATGCGATAGCGTCCGTCAGGATGAATTCGTTGCAAAATTGGTCGGAGTGAATCAGTGAGAATAATGCTTTGAGGAAGTTCTTGAAAGTTTTTCACAAAAGTACCATCGGACTCGGGTAATTCAGTGTGGTCTGGGAGATGGGTGACTTCCAATTCAAATGGTTTGGCAATAGTCATAACACTTGCGCTGATTTGAGGAATTAAACTTATTATAGTAGAAGGAAGTTCGGCAACGGATTCTGTAACGGATGTAACGGAGGTAACGGATATAACGGATGTCAGGTAGAAGGTAGAAGCCGAAATTTGGCGATTTGAATTACCCCCTAAATTAGTAAAATTCAATAATAGAAAAAATTTCTATTAACCCAATATAAAATCAACGCTCACTTCCAATTCGGGAAAAGCCAGCGGCGCAACTTGTTGACCGCGCCAAAACTTGAGCATTAAACTATAACCGTTCGGGCCGGGCTGACGGTAGACTTCCAAACAATTTTCCACTAAATCTACCAGCCAAACTTCCTGAATGAGCGATCGAGCGTAAATGGATACTTTCACATCTCTGTCATAATCAACCGTACTATCTGAAACCTCAACTAACAGCAAAACTTCAGACGGTACTGGATGGGCTGTGGCGTAGTAATCAGCGCGAGGTTGCAGCAATACCACATCCGGTTGAGGTTCAGTCCGCTCAGTCAACTGGATAGGGTCTTGGACACCCAGAGTCGCCCGATCTTCTGGAATGAGGCTGAAGCGCCTGGTGAGACGCTTAACAGAACTTGCGTGACGAGTACCAATTGCAGCCATTTTAACAATCTCTCCTTCTATGAGTTCTACCCGATCGCCCTCGGAGAGAATACCCGCCTCAGTCATCAAATGATATTCTTTTACTGTAAATAACCGTTTTTGAAGCTGAACAGACATATAACTATTCTCCTTGTTTGCAGCTTACCTAAATTTACCATAAAAAAAACGCCCCAAACGGAGCGGAAAAAAGAGGAAAGATTTAGATGACAAACCGTAGACCAAAAGCATTTAAATGCCCGCTATCAAGTCGGTTTAAATACCGATTAATAACTGTATGTATGGTTCATCGCCAACTCTTAATACAGTTGAGTTTGAGTGTGATTGCAAAATTTTATCTCGATTCATAGGCAACAAATTCTCATCCATTGCCAACTGACAACTAGAGCTTGCCTCCCGATTCTCTGACACTTATGAATTTTGAAAAAGCGGATTTTGACTGAGTTTAAGTCTCTTTTCCGGCGGAGTCAATTTTGTCTGTATCCTGCTTTAATTCTGATACAATTGCGCCTCGATCGCGCCAAGCTTCCGCATTGTCAGGCTTGATGGCAATAGCTCGATCGTAAGCTGCCATTGCTTCCTCATACCGCTTTAATTCAGACAAGACTATCCCCACATGACGCCAAGCATCGTAGGAGTCGGGCTTAATAGCAATCGCTTTCTCATAAGCTGCGATCGCTTCTTCATGGCGCTGCAATTTGGCTAAAGATTCACCTTTACCAAACCAAGCTTCGTAACACTCCGAATTAAGGGTAATTGCTGATTCGTAAGAGGCAATTGCTGCTTCGTGCTGCGACAGTTTGTCGAAAGCTACGCCTCGGTTGTGCCACACTTCAAAATCCTCCGGTTTAAGGGCTATTGCTTTGTCGTAGGATTCGATCGATTCTTGATATCGCTGCATTTTTCCGAGCACAGCGGCTCTATTGTACCAAACTTCGTATTTTTCGGGCCGGATGCCGATCGCCCGATCGTAAGAATCAATAGCATCGCTGTAGCGCAGCAGTCTCCACAGCATATTGCCTCGATTGTACCAAGTTTCATATCTCTTGGGATTGAGCTCCAGAGCGCGATCGTAAGAATCAACTGCTGCTGCGTACTGCTGTATTTTGCCCAGCATCGCACCTCGGTTGTGCCAAATTTCGCTGTCGGTTGCTTTGATAGCGAGGGCGCGATCGTAACTGGCGATCGCTTCTTCGTAATGCTGCAATTGACCCAACAAAGCCGCTATACTGTGCCAACAACCGTATTTTCTAGATTCGCTCAAACTAGCTCGCTCGTAACAGGCGATCGCCTCTTCGTACCTGTGAATTTTTCCCAGCAAATACGCTTTGTTATACCAGACTTCGTAGTTATCTGGTTTAATCGATAGTGCTTGATCGTAACAGGCGAGTGCTTCTTCCGGGCGCTGCAATCTTATTAACACATTTCCGCGCCAATACCAAGCCTCATCCAAATTTTTATTCGCTAAAATAGCTTTTTCCAAGCAGCCTAATGCCTCATCATAATTTCCTTTAAAATAAAGCCCTTCGGCTTGCTTGATATAATCGTCAGCAATCAATTTTTCGTTGCTAGCAGGTGCAGTTTGCGAATTTTGGGAAGTGTTTAAGGGCGGTTGAGGTGCGATTTTGAGAGCTTCTTTGGCAACAACTGCGGGAACTTGGGAAATTTCTTGAACAATTTGAGATTTTTTCTCGTCAACTTCTGTCCGCAAAACTTGCAAGTGCATTATAAATTGAGATTTGAGAGTCTCAATTTGCTCGACGGAAGATTTGGAAAGTTCAGTTTCTCTAGTTAAAAAATCAATAGATTGTTTAGCTGCATTCATTTGCGATTCTAACTCATTCCTCAACTTTTGAGTCAGTTGGCTAGAATTTATGAGTTCTGATTCCAATACACCAATGCCTTGCAATCGTTTATTGGCATCAGCAACTAAGTGTTTGATTATCAGCCGTCGCATCATCCAAAAAAAGGCAATTGTCACTGGTGGAAATACAGTACCAAGAATTAGTAAAATATTGAGCAAAGTTATGGTACTATTAAAACCGTATCCAGATTCAGAACTGCCACTAGACGGGGAGATAAAAGCGAAAGCCTCGCGAACTTGAGGATTGCTTTCAACCCCAGTTTCGATTAATTTAGCCAGCCAAGTTTCTTGTAAAGATTTTGTTAGTTCATCGGCGGATGCAGCAGGAGTATTCGCCTTGGTTTTTGCAGTAGCAGATACATGGGGTTGAGCAGCCGCTACCAGCAAACCTGTCGGCGATTTTACACCAATTCGCGGGGAAAATTGTTCGTGGGCGATCGTCTCAGGCTCGCTAATTGACTCAGCCCGACGGGATACAGTAGTATTGGGGGAAAATTGTTCGTGAGCGATCGTCTCAGGCTCGCTAATTGACTCAGCCCGACGGGATAGCGTAGTATTTGGAGAAAATTGTTCGTGGGCGATCGTCTCAGGCTCGCTAATTGACTCAGCCGGACGCGATTCAGTATTATTTACCGCATCAACAAAGTTGCTAGCCTGCGGTGTCTCAGGAGAAATAGGATTTGCAGCAGGATTGGCGCTAGTATTAGCAGTTAAATTGTGGGATGCGAGGGCAGCCAGAGTCAAGAGAGCTAGATTAGAGACGCGCATAAACGTCAACTCATTTAGGAGAAATTAGTGCTTGGTTGTCAGCGATCGGGCGATCGACCTCATCGTCTCAGCAGTTAAAATAGCTGACATGAGGAATTCTGACTTACTATCTTCAAAATACGCGCGGAGTCTGACTTTTCAGGAAAAGTGCCAGTAATTCTGGCTGTGTAACTTTGATGAAAGAATATATTCTCCCGCCTCATGCGGTTGGATAACTTTCGGAATCATCATTAGGCGGGTAGGGCGGGGTTCACCAATCTGCACGATTAGCCAACTCTCCGGGTGAACCCCCTCCAACCGACCCGATTTTTAACTCTAAACCCCAGCTAAAACCGCTTCCGGCTGCTGATGTTCAACGGCCACTTCTTCTAAATCAGCACCGAAAATTTCACAGCTATTATTCGGACTTTCAATCAGCTTAATCTTGTGCAACTCTGCGCCCAATTCCCGAACGGGCGATCGCAACAATTGCCCGATCCGAACCGCAATATTCTCCGCAGTCGGCACAACGTTCTCAAAATAAGCAATATCCTTATTTAAAAAAGTGTGATCGAACGGTTCAACAACATAATCATCAACGGCTTTTTGCAAAGCTCCCAAATCAGCAATCATGCCAGTCCGCGCATCAATTTCCCCTTTAACCGTCACCTCTAAATGATAGTTGTGACCGTGACCGTTGGGCCGAGCACATTTGCCGTAAATCTCCGAATTTTCTTCAAAGCTCAAATCGGGACGAGCCAACCGATGGGCGGCGCTAAAATGAGTGGACAAAGTTAGATAAGCTTCCATTCCGTTTCCTAAATATTCAGCCCAAAGTTCGGGATGTTCAAATAATTGAATTTTGCTCACAGGCAAATGAGGGGCTAGCCGCAGCCAAATTTGCCGTGCTATGTTTTCGGTAGTTGGCAGAGTCTGCTCAAATTCCGGCCACGCTTCGTTAAGGTAGGAAAAATCGAGATCCTTGATAACTTCCCGCTTGATGACGTGCTTGACATCAGACAGGTTGAGCACCATGCCGTACTCGTCGAGTTCGCCTATCATGGAAACGTAAAGGACGTAATTGTGTCCGTGTCCCGGTGCGCGGGCAGTTGGGCCAAACCGCTCAAAGTTCTCGGCTTCGCTTAACTCCGGCAGCCAGTACCGGTGACTCGCCGAAAACTGTGCCCGACGATTGATGATGCACTGCATAAAAGTCAAGTAGGGTAAGCTTGTTAAGTTCTGTAAAGGACTTACTTCTTAAGGATAAACTAATTTTTGCTGGAATTTTTCGATTATTTGAGGGTGCTGCAAATGAATTTCTACCAATTTTCCAAATATTGGCCACAAGTCGCTCGATCAAGCAGCAGGGCCCCTTTTACGCCACAACACAGATATCCGGCAGAAAATACCGCTACCAAACAGTTTCTCGCCATCAGTTACTAACCCATCAGTTACGAGTCTTTGAGAGAGTGGGTGAAGCTGAGCTATTCCCAAGGGAATCGACTTTTTTGCCACACAGGACACTCCAGAGTTCGAGTTTTTCGCCTAAGCTCTGCAATAGTTAGCCGTTGGCAGTTCAGTTGCGCTCAAAACTAATCACCAATTACCCATTACCCAATATTAATGAATTCGATTACTGCACGAGCCGATCGCTTTTTTGAACATTTATCGGGTGCGATGACAACCCCGCTATTTTATATCGGGGACACTCATCTGTCCATCAGTGCGATCGTCAAACTGATAATCTTAGCTATATTTGCCTTGATTATAGCTAAGATTATCAGTGAAGGAATCAAGCGCAGCCTGCTAGTTCGGATGGGATTGGATCGCGGCAGTCGAGAAGCAATTTCTACGATCATTAGCTATATTTTAGCCTCTATTGGCTGTATATTCGTCCTGCAAGGTTCCGGCATCAACCTCACTTCTCTCACCGTCTTAGCTGGGGTTGTTGGCATTGGTTTCGGCTTCGGCTTGCAAAATCTCGCCAGCAACTTTATCAGCGGTCTCACCCTGCTATTTGAACACCAAATTAGAGTCGGAGACTTTATTGAAATAGACAAGTTATTAGGAACAGTAGAAACAATTTCGATCCGTTCTACAATTATTAAAACAATTGACGGTCTATTTGTAATCATACCAAATATTAAGTTTGTCGAAACTAACATTATTAACTGGAGTTACAGAGACCCCAGATGTCGCCTCCACATCCCCGTCGGTGTTGCTTACGGATCAGACCCAGTAATAGTTACGGAAGCGCTGTTAATTGCGGCGCGGATGGAATCGAATGTCTTGTCCCATCCTTCTCCTAAAGTATGGTTTCACGGTTTTGGAGATAACGCTTTAAATTTTGAACTTTTAGTTTGGATTGACCAGCCGCAGGAAAGTGATGCTATTAAAAGCGCGGTAAATTTTTTAATAGATTACGAATTGCGCCACAGAAATATAGAAATTCCCTTTCCCCAGCGGGATTTGTGGCTGCGAAACCCGCAAGAGTTAACTCAACTTTTTCACAATAACAAAGACGATAATTCCAACGGAAAAGTTTTTCCACAGAATGCCAAACATTCAGCAGAGTTAAAATCTAATTCCACCGTTTCTGAACCTAAAAATCCAGCGCCTAAATCCCCCAATAATTGGACGCTGCGAGATTTGTTGCGGCGGGTAACTTATTTTGAACAGTGTACGGATTTAGAACTGCGGCAGTTAATTGAATACGGCTACCGACAACTGTTTCCAGCGGGACAGGTGGTATGTAAGGAAAATGACCCTGGCGATTCTTTTTATATTATTCTTTCAGGTACTGTAGAAGTTCTTTCTCAAAAAGCCGGTCAGTATATTGCTACGCTTCACGAGGGCGAGTTTTTTGGGGAAATATCTTTGCTGTTGGGTACTCCGAGAACGGCGACTGTTAAAACTAGCGAAGATGCAATTTTGTTTGTGGTGGAACGTCACGATTTACAAAAACTTTTAAGAGAACAACCTAATTTAGCCGATCAGATTGCTCAAAAATTGTCGGAACGCCAGCAAGCTTTGAGAGATTTGGGATTGTTAGATGGCGACTCTCTGGAACAAACTCCTTTTATTAAAATTCGCAAGCGAATTCAAGTTCTTTTTGGGATTTGAAAGAGGGAAGTTCGGCAACGGATTCGCTCGACGGATGTAACGGATGTAACGGATGTCAGGAAGAAGGAAGAAGGAAGAGGGAAGAGGGAACAATCTGCTTTTTTAACTTTTAATTTTTAATTCATCTTGCGCTTCCCGCCGCAGTCTAGCGGCAATTCTAAACAGTTCTTGACCGGTGTGCAAGTGGCGATCGTCATAATTGAGGGTAAATAGCTGCAATTCTTCTATTCCGTCTCCGACTTGATTGATACAGTAGTAGAGATGGGCCGCAACTCCGGCTACATTAGATGGATTGGGCATCGATGTAAAAAAGTTATGAGCTTTTTTGAGAAACTCGCGGCTGGTTTCGATATAAAGTTGAAACTTTTCTATCAGTTCGTCATCAAACGGATCTGCGGACAACTCGTCTATTTCCTTTTTAAGGGGCTTCAAGATGCTGTTGAGCATTTTATTGACGGGTTTGTATACTTTAATCAGCCACTGTTCCATTAGTTCATCCGCGTCCCGTGCTGTTTGTGTTTGCTGGCGGCTGACGTTTGGTGCGACTGGTGATTGCTGTTCGGTTTGCTCGGAAAGTTGGCGATCGTAAGATTGTCTGCGCTGAGCGTCTCCTAATATTTCATAGGCTGCATTGAGGCGGACAATTTCTTCGTGACCCGCTGTGTCGCTGCGGCTGTCTGGATGAAATAATTTGACTAAACGGCGG
The DNA here is from genome assembly GCF_036701145.1 of Microcoleus sp. Pol17C6. Classification (NCBI taxonomy): domain Bacteria; kingdom Bacillati; phylum Cyanobacteriota; class Cyanophyceae; order Oscillatoriales; family Microcoleaceae; genus Microcoleus; species Microcoleus sp. Pol17C6. Next base: position 45,693 of record NZ_JAUBQH010000042.1, on the reverse strand, counting down.
TATGCTTGTTTAATCTCGGCTTGTGTTGCGGTTGGGCTAATCTTTAGGGTTTTGTAGTGATTGATAACGGAAGACACGCTGTTATTTCCTTGAAATCTGGATAATATGTGAAAAATTGCTTGACAAAAATATCATTTTTTGCTAATTTTTTAAGTATTTATCTGATATAAATGTCAAAAATTGTGAGTAAAAAACTTCAGTTTTCAACTTATCATAAATCTATTTTAGAAAAACATTGAAGCTTTGGAAGTGGTGAGCCGATCGACATTTGGGACTCCTACAGCGCTGTTCTCGCCAACAGTTAACTCCTTCTTTTATTTTCTCTTCCTTCACCACAAGAGCGCTCAGCGCCCGCTTCGCTAACACGCCGAAAGCGGTTCAAAAACAAGCGCCTTCAGAAATTCGGCATCATTCGCGATCGAGGGACCTACAATCTATCGCCATTCTTTAATCTACTAAAAAGCCAAGCAGAGCGTACAGTCTACGCCCTGCTCTCTATTTCGGCAACTTGGGCCGGAGGCTAGCCTAGTTGAGGGCCATCGCCAGATTGAGTTCTGGATCTTGGAACAAGGGAGTGCTGAGATAACGTTCGCCGAAGCTAGGCTGAATCATCACAATCAATTTCCCTGCATTTTCGGGACGCTTGCCGACTTTCACCGCCGCACATAGTGCCGCACCGCTGGAAATACCGGACAAAAGTCCTTCTTCTCTAGCTAAGCGGCGGCCATAGGCGATCGCCTCGTCATCCGTAACAACTATAATTTCGTCGATCGAATCCACATTCAGCACCGGCGGCACAAAACCAGCACCGATACCTTGAATTTTGTGAGGCCCTGGCTTTCCGCCCGACAGTATCTGACTATTGGCCGGCTCAACGGCGATCGCCTTAAACTCGGGTTTCCGCGACTTAATCACTTCTGCGACACCCGTAATCGTACCGCCAGTGCCGACTCCCGAAATCAGGAAATCCACCTCCCCGTCTGTATCTTCCCAAATTTCCTCAGCGGTTGTCGAACGGTGAACCTGCGGGTTCGCTGGATTCCGAAACTGCTGCAACATATACGCATTGGGAGTTGTGTCCACAATCTCTTGAGCGCGGCGGATGCAGCCGCTCATGCCCTCAATTCCGGGAGTCAGTTCTAGTTGGGCCCCGTAAGCTCGCAGCATCGATCGGCGTTCGGTGCTCATCGTATCCGGCATGGTCAAAATCAACTGGTAGCCCTTAGCCGCCGCCACCATTGCTAGAGCAATTCCGGTATTGCCAGAAGTCGGTTCCACTAAAACTGTTTTGCCTGGACTAATCAGCCCTTCGGCCTCTGCTTGATTGACCATATTGACACCGATGCGGTCTTTCACCGATGCTGCCGGATTCATGCCTTCGAGTTTTACCACAATCCGAGCCAAGCAGCCTTCAGCTTGAGGAATGCGGTTGAGTTGCACCAGGGGCGTCCGCCCTACCAATTCTGTAATGTCGCCAGCAATACGCATAATCTTTGTCAGTTTGTGGTTGAAAGTAAATGTTAATTCCTAGTTGGCAATATTTTAACTAGATGTAATACATGATATCGAGCTGCCGTCTGCCATTACGCTTTTCGCACAGATCCTGTAGCGTGTATTTGTGCAAAACTGAGTTGGCAATCGATCGAGCTTCTTGCCAAACTTCCCAAATCACCGCACTTTCTACAGTTTGAGCAGGCGAGTCTTTTTCAGATCGATCAAACTCTGAGCCTTCGAGACAGTTGATAATTTCTAGGAGTGTAATTTTCCACGGTTCCCTGGCTAAGATATAACCTCCCTTAGCTCCTCGCTGGCTGCGAATCAGCCCGCAGCGTCTCATGGTAGCCAGCAACTGCTCTAAATATCGATCGGGAATATTTTGCTGAGCCGCTATCTGGCGAATTTGCAGAGGCTCGCCTTCCTCGTAGCAATCGGCAAGCTCCAGCAAAGCTAAGATTGCGTATTCGCTTTTACAGGAGAGTTCTACCATAATTGCTTCAAATATCAGAATTATCTACTCCGAAGTCAGATGTTAAAATTCTCATCAATGTTGAGTTCCAAATTCTAACTCCTAACTTTACCTTTTATTATACCCCGGTTTTCCACTGAACTTGAGCGACTTTCATCACTTCATCCTTGGAACGATCGGCAATCTGAACCCAACAAACCCAGTTTCTCGTTTTGGCTCCCTCCGCTTCCACCACTGTTGTCTTACCTCAAGAAACTGGTTGTCTGCCTCTGTGACTGATAATTTTTAATTTTTAATATATTCTTGGCGCCCCCTTCCTCCCGCAAACAAAAAAGCCCTGCGCTAGGCAGGGCTAAACTTGGCCTTTAGAGTGGCCAGCAGAGAGGTTATAACCTCCCTGCCTCCTCTAACCCGCTCTTAGAACGTGAAAGTAGTTCTCAGAGTACCAATGATGATGTCATCATTACGGTCATCTTGATTAGGATTTGTCACCCAAATCACGCCCGGAGTAACAGAAATGTTGTCCGAGAGCTGAAACTTGTAGAAACCTTCAACGTGATAGGAATCATCGTTGCGGAAGCTCCGCAAACTCCTCGAAGCTTCAAGTTTATCCAAGTAAGGCTCACGACCTACCACGATCCCTAGCAAGTTGCCTTCTTTCCCTAAATCAGGCAAAGCCAAGGTGACAGCGTAGTTCCAGATTTTCGCATCGCCGATGCCGAGAATTCGGGCATTAGTTAAACCTGCCCAGCCGCCAAGGATAAATCTCGGGCTCAGTCGCAACGAAGCCTGAGCGCCGTAGGAGTTGCTGACAACTTTTCGAGCGCCGAAGCCTTCAAAGCCTTCGTTCAAACCGTTGAGAGAATTAGCCACGCCGGTACCGGTGAAACCGCCGGGGACGCTGGACCCGAAACCGTTGTCAAACCCAAAGTTACCTCGGTTAAAGTAACCGTGGTTGTAGTTGAAAGCAACTTGCAAGTTGCGTCCGGGGGTAAAAGTCAACTGACCCATCGCCGCGTAGTCGCCGTTCAACAAGCCTGCACCCCTAGCGGGACTGGCCGCATTTGACGCCAAATAACCGAAGGACAGAGAAGTGGGGCCGAACACGCCGCCCAGCAAGCCCCTGCCACCGAAGGCATAGTCAAAGCCGATACCTGACCCACCGCCCAAGCGATAAATCGGGTTGCGCTGTCCAAATGCGCTCAATGATCCGTTGCCGCCGTCAAAGTCTTCAAAGTAAGGGTTGACAGTCGGCATAATGTCGTCCCACACAACATTGTTGGCTGCCAGGGTTACGTTCAGTCGCTGACCGACGGGGAACTTGTACAGCAAGGTGTCGAGGGCAACAACGTTGTCGGTTCTACCGACTACGTTCCAAGTTTGAGTGCCTTCGCTGGTAGCCCCAAGGTTAAATCTTTGACCGTTGCCGACTTGAAGCCTGGTCAGCAGCAAGTCTCTGCCGGTGAAGCTCGTATTTAAATTGAGACGCACCCGCTGTTGGAAGACAGCTTCGTTATTGTTGCTGCCGATTCTTTCGCCGTCTCTGCCAAAAACGCTAACGTCGCTACTGAAGTCGTCGCTGAGGGCGAAAATAGCTTCCCCAGTCAGCTTGGTAGTGGTGGAGAATTGGTTGGCTTCGAGTTCGGCTGTCCGAGCTTCCAAAGCATCGACGCGACCGCGCAGGGTTGCCAGTTCCGCTGCAAATTCTTCTTGGAGCCGTTGGAGGGCTGCCAAGTCATCTCTCGTAGCGAAGTTGCCAGTGCCGCCTCTAATTAGCTCGCTCACCTTGTCTAAGCAAGCATTTAAACCGGCTGCGAATTCGTAGCGGGTCATTGCCCGGTTGCCGCGGAAGGTGCCGTCGGGATAACCAGCAATACAGCCGTAGCGCTCGACTAGGGATTGCAGTGCTTGGAAGGCCCAGTCTGTAGGCCGCACGTCGGAAAGTTGGGAAACTGAGGTAACTTGACCTTCAGTTTCGCTGCCGGCCGTACCTTCGGTAGTGTACTGGTTGAGCTGTTCTAATGTGGCGGCTGGGTTTTGCTCTTGTGGTGCGGCAGTTTGGGCTAAAGATTCAGCCGGTTGTGGCAAACTTTGTTCTGCCGACTCTGCCACTGCCGGGGCTGGAGTTTCTAATTGAACTGCACCGATTTGCTCTGGGAGAGCGGTAGCTGCCGGGGCTGGAATTTCTAGTTGGGCTGCCGGGGCCGAATTTTCTACTGGTTGAGCGACTGTTGGCTCAACTGCGGCTAAAGATTCACTTGTAGGTTGTGATGCCGCTTGGGGCTCTGCCTCAGCAGGGGCTGTGTTGGCTCCCACGATCGCACTTTCAGTTGCAGGCGTAGCCAAATCTTCAATCGCTGCGTGGGTTTCGCTGCCAGCGACTTGGGAAATTTCTTCTACTGGCTCGGAGGCTGCGGTTGTTTCGGAAACAGCAGCTAAAGCATTTAGTTTCGCTTCGGAGGTTTCAGCGGTTTCAGCTTTTGCGACAGCGGGATTGACCGCATCAGCAGCCTGCTGAGCGTCTGCTGCCATCGCGCTCGAAGAAACTACTAGGGTAGCTCCTAAGACTGCTGGGCTGATTAGTAAGTAACTCCACAAAAATTTCGACATATTCACTCTCATCCTCACACCGATTACAGAGAAACTTTTCTAGTCTTCTATGTGGTCAGTCGTTGCTCAACTAGCATACTCTAAAAAGAGACCTAAAATTCACTTTTTCTTTTGATTCTTTTGGGCTGACCGAGTATATAGATGTCACTGACGGCTGCAGAGAGCCTGTTTTTCAACCTGTACTCAACTGCCTCAAAACCAGACCGGGCTTGGGCTGTGAATTGATTTGACTGCTGAGACTTGATAGCGCCTGATTGCCTATTTACTTTTTAGCACAGCACGCCCGACTCGTCTAGGCTGATTCGACTTTAACACTCAAGCTATGTCCCAGGACGCTAAAGACTTGGCGGTAATCGAACAGTTCTAACAAATCGGCGTTGATTTTATTGTGAGCTGCTTCTTGCCGCAAAATTTTCATCGCTGCCTCTGTTCGCAGAGCTCGCTTGTAGGGGCGATCGCCTGCTGTCAGGGCGTCGTAAATATCCGCGATCGTCATCAATTGTGCTTGAATTGGAATTTCTGACTTGTTTAGACCTCGCGGATAGCCTGTGCCGTCGAGTTTTTCGTGATGTCCGTAGGCAATGTCTGGAACATTTTTTAAATCCTTTGTCCAAGGAATTTGTTTGAGAAACTCGTAAGTGTGAGTTACATGAGATTCTATTTCAGATCGTTCTTCCGGCGTCAGGTTGCCCCTCGACACCATCAATTGCAGGATCTCGTCTGGGTTCAGTAGGGGTTTCCTTGCCCCATCTATATCTCTATAAGTTTGTCGAGCAATCTCTCGCAGTTGAGCTAGGGGTTCTGCTGCCAAAATGTGAGGCTCGTTTGCCTCTAGCAGCACTTCCCAGTATTCTGCTAATCTGGTTTTCGCCTCTGCTAGCTTAGTGTCTAGCTGTTCGATTTCCTGGCATTGAGCGCAGTCTGGCTCCTGAATCGGGTGTTTTCGGTAGGCTGAATGCTCCAGCAAGTATTTATATTTAGACTGGACGCATTCCATTTCCATCGTCCGCAGAGCTAAGCCAAAGCGGTGGCGAATGATTTCTAGCTGTGCGGGGTAGAGCTTTTTCTGTTTGGTCAAAACTGCTTCGGGGACTCCGATTTTGCCAAAATCGTGCAGCAAGGCGGCGTAGCGAATTTCTTGAATTTGGCGGTTATTAAAGTAAATAGAGCGCAGTCGTCCGCTGCTGACGGTGTTTACTTCTTCTGAGAGGCGTACTGTGAGGGCTGCTACTCGTTCTGAATGGCCGTAGGTACAGGGGTCTCTGGCTTCTATGACTTGCACCGAGGCTTTGACGAAGCCCTCGAACAAATGTTCTATGCTGTCTTGGAGTTGATTGCGCTCGATCGAGATTGCTGCTTGAGAAGCGAGCGATCGAACTATCCTTTCTTCCCACTCCGAATACTGCTGCGTCGATTCCCAGGCATTCTCTGCTGTCAGCACCGTATCTGCCTTTGTTTTGCGGTTGATCAGTTGCAGTACACCGATTGTCTCCCCCTGTCGGTTTTGCATCGGCAGTACCATTACCGAGCAAGTGCGGTAATCAATATCCCTGTCAAAACTGGTATCTAGCCGATAGGGTACGCCCGGGGGTAAGTCGTAGGCATCAGACAGGTTCAAACTTAGACCTGTAATTGCCACGTATCCCGCCAAGCTTTTGTCTGTCAGTGGCAGGGCAAACTCTTTAAACGACAGTTTCGGTTTAGAAGCATTTTGGGCTACCTTGAACAGCAGCTTAGATTTGTCGTCGCTGTGATCTACTAAGTAAACGCTGCCAGCATCGCTGTATGTAATTTCCCTACTTTTGGATAAAATTAAGTTTAACAAGTCGCCCAAATCTTGGGCACTCGACAGAGCCGCGCCAATATCTAAAAGCTTTTCTATAAGATCGGTTTTTTCTGCTGCAGACTCGTTCCTGAACTCTGGCTTTTCAAATACGATCATGGTCGGATGATGGGGAATAGCCTTTTATACATTGAACGTTGGGCCTCTCGACTTTTTCACACCCGATTTTAACCCCAAGTCGATTTTTTATTTGCGAGCTTTTCTCTAGCGGGGACTTTTGTTGGGCCAACGGGCACTCTTTTAGTCGAGCGTAGAAATCTCTTGCGCTAGCGCAAAGTCTTTCTCAGTTAAGCCTCCGGCATCGTGAGTTGTCAAGTTAAGTGTAACTTTGTTGTAGGAAATTTCTATATCAGGGTGATGTGCTGCGGCTTCTGAGGGGGCGACCAACTTATTCACAAAGGCGATCGCTTCGATAAAATCTTTAAATAAACGGGTACACCGCAGTTGTTTACCTTCAACCGTCCAGCCTGACAATTGACTGGCGCGCTCTTGAATTTCAGTATTGTTAATTAGCTCAGCCATAATTTTTTTTCTTTGGGATTAGCAATGGCAGATTAACTGCCCAGGTTTAGAAACCCTTACCAAAAACTATCCGCTCTCACCAATAGTGTTTAGTCTCAAGTTTTAATACTTAAGATTTAACACTATTTGAGGTGAGAGCGGTCTAGCGGGTCTTCAGATTAGAACCTGACTGCCGGGAGAATCCCTAGCTCAGCCTGGTTCCCCGTGGAAGTCGTTTCCCGTTGGAGACGACGGCTGACTGCTAGCGAGCGGCCCCGGCGCACAGCCGGTAGTTTCCAATCTGATGACCCATGCGTTTACTACTTTCTATCATGGGCATCACCTCCAGGTTTAGCTAAATGGCTTAATATTGGAACGCACATCACCTAAATACAAGATTTAAGGTGATGATTTGTGCGCTAGCCATTGCCAGCGTTACCAGAAGAACTTGCGTTCTGAGTATCGTTCTAGTATTCACAATTATTAGAATAACACAAGGAATTAGAAGTGGGGGGATCCAAAGGGAGATTTTTGTAAGATGATGGCAAATTACTGCTGCTGGAAGGTCTTTGATCGATCTCTACAGCAATCGGGCGATCGCAGTTTCCGCCATTTGTTTATATTTTCTTCAGAATCCGGGCTGTACGGTTATTAGGCGCATGGCAACTCTGGCGGCGGGGAAAGGTCGATCAATTTCTTGCCAGATAAGAGACTTCACCACATATAAAGACACAAGTTGTTCTAGCCGCAGGCAGAGTTGGTTTTTGTACAAAATCAACTTTTTTTAGGGCGCTAATTAGATCGACTCCTGGAAACAAAAAGCTCCTGCCTGGTGGCGGGAGCTTTTTAAGCATTAAGGGTAAAGCCTAAACTGCTTTATCTTACCCTTTTAAAATGTTGGAAATTTTGATATTTCGCGCTGATTACAGAGCGTTACCGCGAGGCAGAACTTCTTCAGGGAAGATGAAGTTTTCGTGGGGTTGGTCCGTAGGAGCCATCCAAGCACGAATGCCTTCGTTAAGCAGAATGTTCTTAGTGTAGAACGTTTCAAACTCAGGATCTTCAGCAGCGCGCAATTCTTGGGATACGAAGTCATAGGCGCGCAGGTTTAATGCTAAACCGACGATGCCAATGGAGCTCATCCACAAGCCTGTGACAGGTACGAACAGCATGAAGAAGTGCAACCAGCGCTTGTTGGAGAAGGCAATTCCGAAGATTTGCGACCAAAAACGGTTGGCTGTAACCATCGAGTAGGTTTCTTCTGACTGAGTTGGGTTGAAGGCGCGGAAGGTGTTTGCGCCTTCGCCGTCTTCAAACAAGGTGTTTTCTACGGTTGCACCGTGGATGGCGCACAGCAGCGCGCCGCCCAAGATGCCTGCAACGCCCATCATGTGGAAGGGGTTGAGCGTCCAGTTGTGGAAGCCTTGCAGGAATAACAAAAAGCGGAAAATTGCTGCGACGCCGAAACTGGGGGCGAAGAACCAGCCTGATTGACCCAAGGGGTAAAGCAGGAACACCGACACAAACACGGCGATGGGGCCGGTGAATGCTAGGGCGTTGTAGGGACGGATGCCTACCAAACGGGCGATTTCAATCTGACGCAGGCAAAACCCGATCAGTGCGAAAGCGCCGTGGAGGGCTACGAATGTCCACAGCCCGCCGAGTTGGAACCAGCGGGTAAAGTCCCACTGTGCTTCGGGGCCCCACAGGAACAGCAGGGAGTGTCCGAGGCTGTTGGCTGGGGTGGAGACTGCTACGGTGAGGAAGTTGGCTCCTTCGAGGTAGGAACTTGCCAAACCGTGGGTGTACCAGGATGTGACGAAGGTGGTGCCTGTTAACCAGCCACCGATGGCTAGGTAGGCGCAGGGGAATAGCAGGATGCCAGACCAGCCTACGAAGACGAAGCGATCGCGTTTGAGCCAGTCGTCGAGTACATCAAAGATGCCTCTTTCGGTCTGGGCGCGTCCGACTGCGATTGTCATTTACGCAAATCTCCAAATGGATATAATTACAACGGATCTGTCTCTAGTCATGAGTCTTCCACCGTTGCCTCTGCTTAGCAGAAAACAAGTTGGATTATGAACAGAGTTTACTTTTCTTTACCGTATTGACGATTATAGAGGTAATTCTTTACAAGAGCAAGTTTTTATTAAAAAACTTCCGACTTTTGACTTTTGACTTGTGCGAAGTCCCCGAAGCCCTCGAAGTCCCCGAAGTCTTTGCCCTGCATTTGGGAACTTCTACTATATAGATAGGAGTCTCTGCGCTTTGCGTCAGAAGCCCGGTGGCTTGGTAGATATATCGCCCTCAACCTCTTATTTTTCTAAGAAACAGGGTTTCCGTGGGTAAGTCCTATATATATACTGAGGATAGAGCTCCAAACTTAGGTTTTTAAGACTATATGTTCAGCATTGACATCATTGTGAAGAATACGCCCGTCTCGCTGTCGGTGCAGCGGAAGTTGGAGGAGGACGCTGAGACTGTTTACCAGCAGGTACTGGCGGCGATTCGCAACTCTCAACCGCAAATTTTGGAACTCACCTGCGAGAAAAATCCTGAGAAAAAGGTGGCTGTACTCAGCAGCGAGATTTCTGGGGTGGTGGTTTCTCAGAAATCGGGGGCGTCATCTACAGGCAGATCCCCTGGTTTTGTCTCGATGACAGCAGAATGAGGGCTGGGGGTGTTGGTGCCGATATGAGCCAGTCAGCCGTTGCTGTGCGGGATTTGGATTTTTGCTGGCCGTCGGGCGATCGAGTGTTGCAAGGTTGCTCTCTGGATGTACCGAAGGGCGAGTTTTGGATGCTTTTGGGCACTAACGGCAGCGGCAAGTCTACGCTGTTGAGGCTGATGGCTGGGCTGCTGCACCCCCAGTCGGGGGAAATTGACCTCGGCGGGCGGGTGGGTTTTGTGTTCCAAAACCCGGATCACCAATTGGTGATGCCGACGGTTGGTGCGGATGTAGCTTTTGGTTTGGTGGAGGAAAAGCTTTCTAACGTTCAGGTGCGGGAGAGGGTGGCGGAGGCTTTGGAGGCTGTGAATTTGCTGGATTTGCAGCGGCGGCCGATTTATGCTTTGAGTGGGGGCCAGAAGCAGCGAATTGCCCTGGCTGGGGCGATCGCCCGTCACTGCGAAATTCTGCTGTTGGATGAACCGACGGCTTTGTTAGATCCTGATTCTCAGTTGGATTTGGTGGCGGCGGTGCAGCGGTTGGTGAAAAATCGCGGGATTACGGCTTTGTGGGTGACTCACCGTTTGGATGAGTTGAATTATTGTGATGGGGCTTTTTTGTTGGAAAAGGGCCAAGTGGTCGATCGGGGAGATCCGGCGCGTTTGAAGCAGCGGTTGATGCAAAGCCAAGATGTTTAGCTGTTAAGTAGCGGTTGAAAGCTATTTGTTAATATCAACCATTAAGTTACTAGGAAGCCTGCAGAGGAATCGTCCGCAAATAATTAGACTTTTGTTACTTATTCCAATAACATTCAGGAATAAATAGTGTTTTGATTATTTAGGAAATACTGATGAACAATTATCCTGACTTATCTTGCCAAGGATATGAGGTAATCCGCGAACTAGGACGTAATCGAGAAGGGGGACGAATTACCTGGCTTGCCTCAAATATTGATACTACTGATATAAAACAGCAAGTGGTTGTCAAGCAGTTTTGTTTTGCTCAATTTGGTTCTGACTGGTCAGCTTTTAGTGTTCATGAACGAGAGATTCAGGTTTTGCAAGGACTCAACCATCCTGGTATTCCTCGCTACTTAGGAGGGTTTTCCACGTCGGATGGTTTCTGTATGGTGCAGGAGTATATCGATGCACCATCTTTAGGAGTGTTACGCAGTTTTGAACCAGAAGAAATCAAGCAAATTGCTGTATCCGTGCTAGAGATTTTAGTTTATTTGCAAAATCGAATTCCGCCAGTCATCCATCGAGATATTAAACCAGAAAATATACTGGTGGACGATCTACTCAGGGTTTATCTGATCGATTTTGGGTTTGCGCGAATTGGCAGTCAGGAAGTATCTGGCAGTAGCGTTTTCAAGGGAACTCCCGGTTTTATTCCCCCCGAACAGTTACGGAAACCTACAGAAGCCTCTGACTTATATGGGTTGGGAGCAACCTTGATTTGTTTGCTTACAGGTACGCCCTCGACCGCACTTCAGGACTTAACGGACGAGGATGACCCCTATCTTATTCGGTTCAGCCAGCTAATTCCACGGCTAAGTTTACCATTTGTTAGCTGGTTGGAAAAGATGGTGCAACCGAGGCTAAGAGATCGCTATCCAAATGCTGTTACAGCTTTGGAAGACCTTAAATCGTTGTATGTCTTTCGAGTACCCGAAGTCAGCTTAAATACAAATTCTCTAGTTTTCCAAGCAACTCGGCTAGGTGAAAAAATCACACAAAAAATTCACTTTCGCAACTTAATGCCTGATACTTTGCTAGAGGGAAGTTGGGAAGTAGCTCCTCATCTTCAAGATCCGCCACATACTCCTGATTCCCATGCTTGGATTTCCTTCTCACCTGCTAGTTTTAAGGAGAATTTAGTAAAATGTGAAATCACGGTAGACACTTCCCTCCTTGCCGCAGATAAACATTACGAGCGTCATCTTCTTTTACATACAAATGCCTCGCCAGAAACACATGATGTAACTATCAGGGTTCAGACAGCACCTTTGCCAATTGATGTTAAGAAACCTCCCTACAAAAGCATGGCAGTATTGTTCATATTTTCAACAGTAATAACAACTATAGTCATCGGTAGTTTAGGTTGGTCTCAAACAGCTATAGGAATTATTGCTCTAGCTGTTGCCACAGTAGCAACTATTTGGGGGACAGGAGCAAACCTTGGAGTTAAAGCATGGGCTTGGATAGGGGGCGGTATAGGCCTGACTATTACGGGACTGGCGATACAGATGGCTCAAGGTTTCTCTAGTGCCTTGTTCGCGCTGATTTTTGGCGCGATCTCAGGTGCGATGCTTGGAGCGGCGTTTGGAGTTTGGGTTGATATAATTGTTATTCATCTTCTGGATCGTGACTTTGTGAGAGAAATCACACTCGATCGCTTTGTGTTAACGCTGTCAGCACTAAGCACTGTGCTGGGAATTGCTTTAGGTATGGGATTTGTAGTTGGCTTTATAAATGTCTATACTTTGCTAACCTTGGGGGGATCAGGACTCCCTCTTGCAGCTATGTTGTTGTATCCATCCCTTAAACATCGCTGGTTGATTGCCCGCTACCGTAAGTCGGAACAAAACTTGATTCAGCCGTGAGATATAGGCGACGGCATAACAACTTCACAGAAGACTATTCTAACAAAAATTCGTAGATCGTGAAGTTCACTCTAAAAGTTTCTTGGAAATTAAAATTAATTCATCGGACGATCGTGATGAGTTAGACAACAGCGGTGTAGCAGTGTTTGATACCCAATCAATCTCGGAATCCTCGATCGCGCAACCAAGCATCTGCCCAAAGTGTATCGGCTTCTGACAGCGGTGGTATGACTTCCCAGTTGCGATAATCTATCTTCAGGTCGTAACTTGCTATGTCGTAAATTTGAGTGAATAATTCCTGCAAATTGATTATAGGTTCGGTATCGCCCGATCGCAGTGGCAAAGGAAAGGCAGGCAGCGGGTTCTGCACGTTAAAAGCGTACAAATCTGCTCTGGGACGGCGATTTCCCCGACACACCAAAACGCTATAGTGGCTTTCAATGTCATTGCCAATTACTGGCATTTTTTGACCGCGCCGCAATAAATCTATTTCAATTAAATGAGTGCGACTGGATAAAATTTCTTCTCGCTTTTCTTCGTACATTTGTCGTCCTTTTCCTGTGCGCTTATTGCTAGGTGAGAGGATTTCAATCAGGGTGATTAATTCTTGGTTTCCTCTTTCTCTAATTTCTAAATAGCCTTCCCGAACCTGGTAGGGCATGGGAATATTTACTGTCAAGGGTTGTGTTGGTGGCGCTGCAACGGCTACGTTTGATGTGATTAATTCGGTTGTGGTTCTTGGCTGAATTACGTTTACATCAGGAATGCCAATTGATAAATTGTCGTCAGAGGTTTCATACATTCTCACTTCTACAGACACTAAATACTTAGGACGTAGTTGCGGAGATAATAATCTGGCAATTTCAATAATTAGCCAGTGGTGTAGGGCAGGCCAGAGTTCGGGATGCTCTAAATATGGGTCCATACCAGGAAAGGGAGATGGCATTGATGTGACTCCTTGACTTAAGTCTATTTACAGTTTAGCAATGTTGTTTTGCGAAAATTAGGGGCGATCGCACTTCCGGTCAAATAGAATAATTCCTATTTGTGGAAGGGCGATTCCCTACGGGATAGCTCCGCTTCACGCACTTTTCAACAATTAAACTTCGATCGGCAATTGTGTTTGAATTGGAACGCTGTTTTCATCCAACACAGACACCGCATTTACGAACACAATTGTATGCGGGACTGCGGGCATTAAGCGGCGCAGTGCATTCAAGTAAGATTCGGCATCGGGACGGCGGGCGAAACGGGCGACTGTTAACCGCTGACACTTGGGGAGGTGGCGAATTAGATGCCAAGGCTGAAGTCGATCGCGATATGTCGGTTGTTTTGGTATCATAGGAAAATCCTTCCCACTTTTGTGGGTGGTGAATGAAAGGCGATCGCTCTAGATTTCTCAGGTCAGGGGGCGATCGCTTATTTGATAATATTAATCTTATGATACGTTCGTATCAACTGTCAAGTGCAAGATGGGGCTAATTAGGTTGCGGGTTCGAGAACTAGCTGAGGAAAAGGGTTGGACGCTTAAAGAAGTTTCTGAGCGATCGGGCATTCCTTACAGTACGGTTAGAAGCTATGCCCATTCTCCCAAGCTGGCAACGGTAGATTACACAGCTTTAAACAAAATGGCTCGCGTGTTTGATATTGCGATCGAAGATTTAGTGGAGATTTTGGAAGAGTAGGCTGATTTTTTGCTGGGAATATGGGACGAATTAGACTGCGAGTTCGAGAATTTGCTCAAGAGAAGGGTTGGACTCTCAGGGAAGTCTCCAACAGAACAGGTATTCCATATACCACGATCGCCACCTATGCCAATTCTTCAGGTATGGCAACTGTTGACTACACAGCTTTGGACAAGATGGCTCGTGCGTTCGATATTGCGATCGAAGATTTAGTTGAGATTTTGGAACAATAAACTGATTTGTCAGCGAGAAGATGGGGTTAATTCGGTTGCGAGTTCGAGAACTAGCTGAGGAAAAGGGTTGGACGCTCAAAGAAGTCTCTGACAGAACGGGAATTCCCTACAGCACGGTTAAAAAATACGCCCAAGCTCCCAAAATGGCAACGGTGGACTATACGGCTTTGCAGAAACTTGCTGCTGTCTTCGATTTGATGGTGGAAGATTTGGTTGAGGTTTTGGAACGGTAAACTGATTTGTGATTTAGTTTTTGCACTTCTTGCAACAGTCGGTCGGGGGTTGAAACCCCCGCCTCAAAGCTCAAGTCGTCTAAAGACGACTGAAAAGGCGATCGCTCTCGGCTTTAATCCTTTTTTTGAAATTTTTAATCAATCCTTTCGTCAGTCCACTTCAGTGGACTTTCGCTGTGAGGCAGGGGTTTCAACCCCTGCCGGAATCTGGCAACAAATGCAAGATATCAGTTCGATCGCATTAATGCGGATATTGGAATTTTCCGGTTGTATACAAGAGTCAAGAGTTGTTCATTCGGCCGGAGTTATATTAATGCCAATTAATCGTCTGTCTGACATAGAAGAGAACTTGGAAGATCTGCAAGAGCAATTAGTGGGCAAGGTAAAGGCTCTAAACTTAGCACCGCAAGAAGAAAAGATCCGAATTAAACAGCAAATCCGAGAGCTACGCAAGGACATTCGGGAGCAGGAAGAGGACTATTGGCAGGTTATCGATCAGCAAACGAAAACGGTGGAAATTCCCGAACAGGAAGCTGAGATTATTGTTGCCGAGATTGTCGAAGAAGTTGGGCAAATTGAAGTGCAGGGAAAGTATTCAGATGAAGTGCTTCAGATTTTGCAGGAGATTAGGGACAGGCTGAACCAACCGGGACCGACAGCAGCCGCGAAACTTAAAGGCGTAATCTCAAGCATTCCGCCCTTTGTGGGAATTTCCTACGAGGCTGAATTGGATACAGAGAATTTTTTACAGCAGCATTTCCCAACGTTTCGGAAATGGGCTAAAGTATTAGCAAAAAAGTCCTAGACCTGGAGCGAAAAACACCGAATCCAGGTTTCACAAGTTTTTACCCACTCTACGATATTCCCTCCGAACTCGGTTCCAAAAACTTTGTCGGACGGGATGAGGAAATGCAGCAGTTGCACGGATTGTTGCAGGATGGAAGCCGCGTTGCCATTGCCGCTGCGTCGGGAATGGGCGGCATCGGCAAGACAGAATTGGCATGGCAGTATGCAGCTTTTCACCGCGACTGCAACACCTATCCAGCGGGGATTTGGTGGCTGTTTGTCCGGGACAACGATTTAGCACGGCAGGTGTTGCAAAAATCGCTGCGAATGGGAATTGAGCCGCCGGATACTCTCGACAATCTGGAGGAACGGTTGCAGTTTTGCTACGAAGAGTGGGCAAAACAAACCTCTGGGAATGCTCTGTTGGTATTGGATGATGTCATCGATTACCGCGCGGTGCAGCGGTTGCTGCCTAGAAATCCCCGCTTTAAGGTGTTGCTGACAGCGCGACAGCGACTGGAAGAAAAAACCTTGCAGCGATTGGATTTAAAGAAGCTCAGACCCTTGGATGCTTTCAAGTTACTGTATGAAGTTAGTCAGGCAGAGACTCGCATTGTTCAGGAACAGATTGTTGCTGAGAAATTGTGTGCTTGGTTGGAGTATTTGCCCTTGGGGATTGAACTGGTGGCAACCTTTCTCAAGGTAGAGCCAGATGTGTCGGTAGCAGAGTTATTGGCACAGTTGCAGCAAAAGCTGTTGCAGGATGAGGTGCTGACTCCTGTAGCGGCGGCTTTTGAGTTAAGTTGGGTGCAGTTAAATGCTGCCGAACAGCAGTTGGCGGTATTGCTGAGTGTGTTTGCTTTGGCTCCCATGCCTTGGCAGTTGGTCGAGTCAGTGGTCGTAGTTTGTAGAGAAGAAGCCCCAAAGCAAAACTGGCTGAAGAAATTGTTGGTGGTGTGGGGAAAGGTGCAAGCACCCCAGCAGTGGTGTTTGCTACTGGACGATCGGGTTTTGAGCCAGAGTCGGCGGCGTTTAGTGGAGTTGAGTTTGCTGGGGCGGGTGGAGCAAAAGCAGTATCAACTTCATGCTTTGATTCGAGAGTTTTTTGCAGCCAAATTGCAGGGATACGCCGATGCTGAGAATTTGCGGAGAAGTTTTGCGGTGGCGCTGACAGCCGTGGCGAAGACGATTCCGCAAACTGTGACGCTGGAGGTGCGGGAACGGGTGAAGGAGGCGCTGCCCCATTTGGAGGTGGTGGCAGAGCAATGGTCGCATTTGCTAGGAGATAACACTGATGCCATGTGGTCTTTCATGAGCTTAGCGCGGGTAGCCCAAGAACAGAGTTTGTGGGCAAAGGCCGAAAAGTGGTTCAAAGCTTGCCTCCAGATGACAGAGAAACGCTGGAGAACGGACCATCCCAATACAGGATTGAGT
>NZ_JAUBQH010000042.1:0-29029 GCF_036701145.1 Microcoleus sp. Pol17C6 | reverse complement strand
TTGAGCAATCTGGCAGAGCTATACCGTGCAATGGGACGCTACCAGTCGGCGGAACCCTTGTACGTGCGAGCGCTCTCGATCGCAGAGCAACAGCTCGGAGCCGACCATCCCAATACAGCAAGTAGTTTGAACAATTTGGCATTGCTGTACTATGCAATGGGACGCTACCAGTCGGCAGAACCCTTGTATGTGCGATCGCTCTCTATTTACGAGCAACAGCTCGGAGCCGACCATCCCTATACTGCAAGTAGTTTGAGCAATCTGGCAGAGCTATACCGTGCAATGGGACGCTACCAGTCGGCGGAACCCTTGTACGTGCGAGCGCTCTCAATCGCAGAGCAACAGCTAGGAGCCGACCATCCCAATACAGCAAGTAGTTTGAACAATCTGGCATTGCTGTACGATGCGATGGGACGCTACTCGGAGGCGGAACCCTTGTACGTGCGAGCGCTCTCGATCAGAGAACAGCAGCTCGGAGCCAACCATCCCGATACAGGATTGAGTTTGAACAATCTGGCAGGTCTGTACGATGCGATGGGACGCTACTCGGAGGCGGAACCCTTGTTGGTGCGAGCGCTCTCGATCAGAGAACAGCAGCTAGGAGCCGACCATCCCGATACTGCAAGTAGTTTGAACAATCTGGGAGAGCTATACCGTGCAATGGGACGCTACCAGTCGGCGGAACCCTTGTACGTGCGAGCGCTCTCGATCTGGGAGCAACGCTGCGGAGCCAACCATCCCGATACAGCATTGAGTTTGAACAATCTGGCAAATCTTTACAATGCGATGGGACGCTACTCGGAGGCGGAACCCTTGTTTGTGCGAGCGCTCTCTATTTACGAGCAACAGCTCGGAGCCGACCATCCCGATACAGCATTGAGTTTGAACAATCTGGCAGAGCTATACCGTGCAATGGGATGCTACCAGTCGGCGGAACCCTTGTACGTGCGAGCGCTCTCTATTTACGAGCAACAGCTCGGAGCCGACCATCCCAATACAGCATTGAGTTTGAGCAATCTGGCAAATCTTTACAATGCAATGGGACGCTACTCAGAGGCGGAACCCTTGTTTGCGCGAGCGCTCTCGATCGCAGAGCAACAGCTCGGAGCCGACCATCCCAATACAGCATTGAGTTTGAACAATCTGGCAGGTCTGTACGATGCGATGGGACGCTACTCGGAGGCGGAACCCTTGTACGTGCGAGCCCTCTCGATCGCAGAGCAACAGCTCGGAGCCGACCATCCCGATACAGGATTGAGTTTGAACAATCTGGCAGGTCTGTACAATGCGATGGGACGCTACTCGGAGGCGGAACCCTTGTACGTGCGATCGCTCTCTATTTACGAGCAACAGCTCGGAGCCGACCATCCCAATACAGGATTGAGTTTGAGAAATCTGGCAGAGCTATACCGTGCAATGGGACGCTACCAGTCGGCGGAACCCTTGTACGTGCGAGCGCTCTCAATCGCAGAGCAACAGCTAGGAGCCGACCATCCCAATACAGCAAGTAGTTTGAACAATCTGGCATTGCTGTACGATGCGATGGGACGCTACTCGGAGGCGGAACCCTTGTACGTGCGAGCGCTCTCGATCAGAGAACAGCAGCTCGGAGCCAACCATCCCGATACAGGATTGAGTTTGAACAATCTGGCAGGTCTGTACGATGCGATGGGACGCTACTCGGAGGCGGAACCCTTGTTGGTGCGAGCGCTCTCGATCAGAGAACAGCAGCTAGGAGCCGACCATCCCGATACTGCAAGTAGTTTGAACAATCTGGGAGAGCTATACCGTGCAATGGGACGCTACCAGTCGGCGGAACCCTTGTACGTGCGAGCGCTCTCGATCTGGGAGCAACGCTGCGGAGCCAACCATCCCGATACAGCATTGAGTTTGAACAATCTGGCAAATCTTTACAATGCGATGGGACGCTACTCGGAGGCGGAACCCTTGTTTGTGCGAGCGCTCTCTATTTACGAGCAACAGCTCGGAGCCGACCATCCCGATACAGCATTGAGTTTGAACAATCTGGCAGAGCTATACCGTGCAATGGGATGCTACCAGTCGGCGGAACCCTTGTACGTGCGAGCGCTCTCTATTTACGAGCAACAGCTCGGAGCCGACCATCCCAATACAGCATTGAGTTTGAGCAATCTGGCAAATCTTTACAATGCAATGGGACGCTACTCAGAGGCGGAACCCTTGTTTGCGCGAGCGCTCTCGATCGCAGAGCAACAGCTCGGAGCCGACCATCCCAATACAGCATTGAGTTTGAACAATCTGGCAGAGCTATACCGTGCAATGGGACGCTACCAGTCGGCGGAACCCTTGTACGTGCGATCGATCTCTATTTACGAGCAACTGCTCGGAGTTGACCATCCCGATACGGCAATGAGTTTGAACAATCTGGCAGGGCTGTACTATTCAATGGAGCGCTACTCGGAGGCGGAATCGCTTTACCTGGGAGCATTAGAAATCTTGTTTAACCGATTGGGAGAGAATCATCCCAACACCCAAAAAGTTTGGAGCAATTTCATTGATTTTCTCCAGAAGGCGATATCAGCGGGTCAAGACTCGCAACTTTCCCAGCATCCAGCAACGCAAGCAATGCTTCAGCAACTTCGGGAGACAGAGTAACTGTTGCTGCTAGAGCGATTGTTGCCAATTTCCTACAGGACTTACGCATGGGGATCAGAAACCGGGTTTTTTCGAGAATACTTCGTTGCAGCCCGCAGATTTGGCAAAAAACCCGGTTTTTTTGTCGGAGTGCATAAGTCTCGATCGCATTAAAAAGAGGTAAGTTGCGATTTTTCGTTTGGTGGGGGCGGGTTTTTGAGATTGTCTATCTGTGTCATAAAGGGTTGGAAAAACCCGCCCCCACAGGTCGATCGAGGATGTGCGATATCTCAGATTTTACGGTTGATTCCCCTACTTCATCTCATATCCAAACAAATTCGGATCGACTTCACCCAAATTCAAATCGGCCAAACCATACTCTGCCCAACGCCTTTCTACCATCGCCGCCACATCCGGATCTGACTCCAAAACTTCCCCCCATTCGTGATCGCTTTCCGGCGGCATCTTCGTAGTCGCATCAATCCCCATTCTGCCTCCCAAACCAATCTTTTCACTGGCAAAATCTAACGTATCAAAAGGCGTATTCGGCAGAATAAATACATCCCGAACTGGATCGACTTTAGAACTAATTGCCCACACAACTTGACGCGGATCGCGAATGTTGATACTTTTATCGACAACAATCACAAACTTAGTGTAAGTAAACTGCGGTAATGCACTCCAAAATGCTAAAGCAGCCCTGCGCGCTTGACCGGGATATGCTTTATCAATGGAGATAATTGCAGCTTTATAACTGAGGGCTTCCATCGGTAAGAAGAAATCGACAATTTCCGATACTTGCTGCCTCAAAATAGGCGTATAAATACGGTTAAGCGCGATCGCCATCATCGCTTCTTCTTTCGGCGGCCGCCCGCTAAATGTGGTCAGATAAATCGGGTCTTTGCGGTGCGTCATGCAGTGGAACCGCACCAACGGCGAATCTTCCACGCCGCCGTAATAACCCATGTGATCGCCGAAGGGCCCGTCGGGCAGAACTTCCCCGGGGGTAATCGTTCCTTCTAACACGATTTCCGAGTCCGCCGGTACTTCCAAATCTACTGTTTTGCACTTTGCCAATTGCACGCCGGAACCGCCGTAAAGTCCCGCAAATAACCATTCCGATAAATCTACAGGAATTGGCGTTGCGGCGGCGAGAATAATCAGGGGATCGACTCCAAGGGCGATCGCAACTTCCAACTTTTTACCAGCCTGTGCAGCTTTCCGCAAGTGCCGCGCCCCGCCCCGCACCGATAACCAGTGTACAGTCATAGTGTTTTTTGACTGCAACTGCAACCGATAAACCCCCACATTCGGCGTACCCGTTTCGCAATCTTTGGTAATTACCAAACCCAGGGTGATAATTTTGCCCGCATCTCCCGAATAAGGGCGAATCATCGGGATTTTGTTCAAATCCACCCCTTCTCCCTCAAATACCACTTGCTGACAAGCTGGGAAAAAGTCTCGGCCGGGTTTGGCTTTCACTACGTCGAACAACACTTTGCCGAATTCTATCGCTTGGGAAATCTTTTTCGGCGGTTTTGGCTGTTGCAGCATTCCCAGTTTTTTGCCGAGCTCTTCTAGTTCGATCGGCTTTTCCATGTTCATCGCCCAGCAAACGCGCTGTTCCGTACCCAACAGGTTGATTGCGACGGGGAATTCGGCCCCTTTGACGTTTTCAAACAGCAATCCGGGGCCGCCTTTTTGCAGCATTTGGTTGGAAATTTCGGCAATTTCGAGGTCGGAATCGACTAAGGCGCTAATCCGGCGCAGTTGTCCCCGTTCTTCGAGTAGTTTTAGGAATCCCCGCAAGTCTCTTGCCATTGTTGTTAAAGAAATGTTAAGTGTCCCTACTATTATGCGGCGATCGGGGGATGGAGTGCGGGGTGGGGGCGATCGGGCGATCGCTAAATAAATTTCTATTGTTATCGTTACTCTATGATTTGGTATTTCTCCGATCCATCAAAAATTGACTTTAGCTAATTTTTCTTTGCAATACTCTTAACCATAATTTAAACAAAGCTTATTCTATTGTTAGTTAATCTACTATTAACCAAAATTTAAAACAAGCTTATTCTATTAAAGCCCTTTCCTTGGGGGTTTCAGTCTATCCTATGGAGGAGATTTGCAAAGTCGGCTATTAAGGGAGAGGAGGAGTATGAATTTTTTCACAGGACGTTGGCGACGTAGTTTTATAGTGACACTAGCAGCAGCAGCATTTTCGCTCTCGTTGATTAGTTCTGCTGTAGCAGCCGTCACACTAAACGGTACGGGAGCAACTTTCCCTAAACCTCTTTACGATCGCTACTTCTCTCAGATGAGAAGTGCAAATCAAATTACTGTAAACTACGAAGGAACCGGCAGCGGTGCTGGCATCAAAGCATTAATTTCAGGCAATGTTGATTTCGCAGGCAGCGACGCGCTGATGACTGCTGCACAAATAGCCGAAGTAAAGCGGGGTGTAATAGCTGTTCCCACGGCTGGCGGCGCTGTTGCAGTTGTTTACAACTTGCCCGGAGTGACGAATCTGAGGCTAAATAACGATGCTATGAAAGGCATCTTTGAAGGCAAGATTACCCGCTGGAATGATGCGAAAATAGCCGGAATTTCTGGACAAGCTAAAGGCTTGCCAAATACTGCGATTCGAGTAGCTGTACGGGCAGACAGCAGCGGTACTAGCTTTATTTTTGCTAATCACTTGCAGGCGATCGGCAGCAGCATCAAAGCTGCCGCTCAGCCGAAGTGGCCAGACACCGCTGTCAGGGGTCAAGGAAACCCCGGCGTAGCTGCTTTGGTGAAAAATACAGCGGGTGCGATCGGCTACGTTCAAGATACTTATGCGCGGCAAAACAATCTCCAAACAGCATTTCTTCAAAATAAAGCTGGCCGGTTTGTAGATCCTAGTTTGGCTGAAGCAGAGAAAGCTTTAGCAGGGGAAACATTCCCTGCAGACTTCCGTTTAGTAGAAGGAAATCCTAACGACGGTTATCCGATTGTTGGCTTGACTTGGCTGTTAATCTACAAACAGTATCCTGCTGCGAAAGCAGAGGCTATTAAAAAGATGGTTAATTGGGTGATGACTACCGGTCAAGGTATCAACAAACAGTTAGAGTTTACTACAATTCCTTCAGCTACAGCTCAAAAAGTGGTTCAAACAGTTAATCAGACTGTGGTTGCCAGAGGTTAATGGGGGCGATCGCACCAGGTGATGAGTTGATGAGTTAAAGGTATGACTCAAAACTCATAAATCATCAGGTTAATGTGCGCTAAATTTACTATGTAAGGTGCGCGCTACACCCCTAACAACCGGGTATCCAGCGCGCACCCAGTCCATTAGAATGACTCAATTTCAAGCCAATATTTCACTTTTTACGCAATAATTCTGGTATGACCAAGCCTTTAAAACAATCGAAAAATTTGACTCGAAAATCGGCAGAAATAAACACAGAAGTAGATTTGACAGATACTGCTGGTGAAGGTCTATTGATGGAGTCAGGATTTACACTATTTGTATGGGTTTTTGCCCTAGCGACAGCGGGTACGCTGTTTTGGATGAGTGCGGTAATTTTTAAAGATGCTTGGCCAGCTATTAGCCATTTTGGACTCTCCTTCTTGTGGAATCCCAAGTGGGATATCGGCGAGTTGCAGTTTGGGGCATTGCCGTTTATTTACGGCACTGTGATTAGTTCTGCGATCGGCATAATTATCGCACTTCCTTTAGGGCTGTCAGTAGCTATAGTTACTAGCGAGAACTTCTTACCCGTTTGGGTGCGATCGCCCTTGGGATTCATGGTTGAATTAATCTCGGCTATTCCCAGCGTAATAGTTGGCCTTTGGGGCATCTTTGTTTTGATTCCCTTTTTGTTGCCATTGCAGCAGTCATTGTTTGAGAATTTCGGTTGGTTTCCCCTCTTCAGCAGCGAACCTTTAGGCCCCGGAATGCTGCCCGCTGGGATACTGTTATCAATTATGATTTTGCCAACAGTAGCCGCCATCAGCCGCGATGTATTGCTATCTGTCCCAGTAGATTTGCGAAGTGCTTCGATGTCCCTCGGTGCCACCCGCTGGGAAACAATATTTAAGCTGTTATTACCAGCAGCTAGTTCAGGAATTATAGGCGCTACAATCTTGGCATTAGGACGCGCTTTAGGCGAAACAATGGCCGTCACAATGGTGATTGGCAACTCGATTCAAATCAACCAATCCCTGCTAGCTCCCAGCTACTCAATTCCTGCGGTTTTGGCAAGTCAATTTCGGGAAGCTCTCGAACCGCTGCACATTGGCGCTTTGATGTATTTAGCCTTGATTCTATTTGTCATCACTCTGTTGGTGAATGCAGTGGCAGTATTGCTGGTTAAGCTAATGGGCGTTAAGGGAGCTAAAAATTAAAAATGACTCAAGCACAAAAATCAAATAGTATTCTGGATGCCGAAATCTACAACCCCCTGTCACTGAGCAGAACTTTGTTCAGTCGGGGAATGACACTTATTGCCTGCGTTCTCACAGCTCTTGCCGTGCTACCTTTATTCGCTATTTTGTACAAAATCTTGGGGGAAGGGCTTACACATTTGAGCTGGGAAGTGCTAGTATCTTTGCCCGCACCCGTCGGAGTTGAAGACCAGCCCAACGGCTTTGCCAATGCCATTCTCGGCACTGCTTTAATGGTGGGAATTGCGACATTAATCAGCGTGCCTATCGGCGTAATGACGGGAATATTTTTGTCTGAGTTTGGTAGAGAAAACAAAGCGATGGCCAATAGTATTCGCTTTATCACCGTCATTCTCAGCAGCGTTCCCTCGATCGTCGTTGGCGTCTTTTCCTACGCCCTAATTGTCGTTACCACCAAAGCATTTTCATCATTAGCAGGCGGTTTTGCCCTCGGCATCATCATGCTTCCAGTTGTTGCTCTGACAACAGAACAAGCATTAAAATTAGTGCCTACTTCTTACCGTCTCGCTTCTGCTGGTTTGGGAGGCGGACGCTTTCAAACTATGTTTCGCATTATCATACCCTCAGCACTTCCAACTATTACCACAGGTATTTTACTCGCTGCTTCCCGGGCCGCCGGCGAAACCGCGCCGCTGATTGTAACGGCGTTGTCGAGTCAGTTTTGGCCTCCTTTAGTTGATAAATTGGGCGAGATAATGCAGTCTCCGATAGGTGGAGAAACTATCTCAAAACTCAAAGAAATTCCCGAGACACTGCTGACTCCGACTCCTTCTATGTCGGTATTAATATATAGCTACGCCAGCTCTCCTTACAAGGAGCAGAACGAATTGGCGTGGACTGCTGCCTCTGTCCTTTTGGGTATGGTTTTAATTGCTAGCGTCGCATCCCGTACAGTAACTCGGAAACGCTTGCAAAACCGATAAATCAATAACTCAAGTGCATCTTTCAGTCAAATATTAACAATATAACCCGCAAATAATGAAACCTAAAGCTAACTTAAAAGCAGAAAACTATACAGATCAATTCCTAGACGATGTTACCCCGGAAATTGACCCCAATGCAATGCCAGCACTGCGGATTCAGGACTTGAGTTTTTATTACGGAACTCACAAAGTCTTAGAAAATTTATCGATGAATATCCCTCACCCGCAAATTACGGCGATTATTGGCCCTTCAGGTTGCGGCAAATCTACCTTTCTCAAAGCTCTCAACCGGATTGGTGAATTGGAAGGAAAGGTTCAAATTAAAGGAAGAGTCGAGTTTTTTGGACAGGATATTTACAGCCCGAAAGTAAACATTAATAGTTTGCGCCGCCAAATTGGAATGGTGTTTCAAAGACCGAATCCTTTCCCGCTGAGTATCTACGATAATATTGCTTACGGGGTGAGAATTTTTGGTCGTAAAAGCAAAGCAGAATTAGATGAAATTGTGGAATCTGCCCTCAAAAGTGCGGCGCTTTGGGATGAGGTGAAAGACGATTTGAATAAATCGGCTCAGGGGATTTCGGGCGGACAGCAGCAGCGACTTTGTATTGCTCGCGCTTTGGCGGTGAAGCCGAAAATTTTGTTGATGGATGAACCTTGTTCTGCTCTCGATCCGATTTCAACGATGAAGATTGAGGAGTTATTTCAAACTCTGCGGCAGCAGTTAACTGTTGTGATTGTGACGCACAATATGCAGCAGGCGGCTCGTGTTTCTGATTACACGGCATTTTTTAATACTGATGAAACTCGCATCGGTCGGCTGGTGGAATTTGGGCCGACAAGTAAGATTTTTACTTCTGCGGGTAATTCGAGTACGAGAGATTACATTCAAGGCCGTTTCGGTTAATACCAGGGTGTTTTGCTTTCTCTCAATCACTATATTATGACAGGGCCTTAAGTCCCTGTCTCACAGTTAATGTCCTCTTAAGAAAACTCTGAAATAGTTATAGTATTTGACTTACTGTTAACTCAGATTTGGCAACATTCTCAATAAGTATTTCAGTCCTCCTAGCTGGGGACTTGATTTTTGAGGCGGGGGTTTAGACCCCTGCCGAAATTATTGCAAATATTACTAGATGTAACCTAATATCAGTATTGCAATGAACAGAAAACCGCTATATTTATGTCTTCACCGCTTCTGAAGCGAGAGTTGGGTATTTTCGGCGCAACTCTCATGGGCCTGGGCTCAATCCTCGGTACCGGAGTATTTGTGAGTATCGGGATTGCAGCGGAAGTTGCTGGGCCGGGAGTGATTTTGGCTGTAGGTATTGCGGCTTTAGTGGCTGTTTGCAATGGTCTTAGCAGCGCTCAATTAGCGGCAAATCATCCTGTTAGCGGCGGTACTTATGAATATGGCTACAAATATCTCAATCCTTGGCTGGGTTTCACTGCCGGGTGGATGTTTCTGTTGGCGAAAACGGCTTCTGCAGCTACTGCTGCTTTAGGTTTTGCGGGGTATTTTTTAAATGCAGTTGGTGTAGCCGATCGCACTTACCTGATCCTAACAGCTTTAGTCGCCCTCGCCACCCTCACTTTAATTGTATTGACGGGAATTAGGCGATCGAATATTGCCAATACTGCCATAGTCTCAGTTACACTTCTATCCTTAGCGGTGTTTGTTGCTGTCGGTTTGCCAGAGGTAAGGTGGGAAATGCCCGCACTACAGAATCATAGCTCGATCGGCTCCATCTTCCAGGCCACCGCCCTGATGTTTGTCGCTTATAGCGGTTACGCCCGCATCGCCACAATGAGCGAAGAAGTGCGGGAACCGAGGGAAACCATTCCCAAAGCCATAATTTTCACCGTGGTGCTGACAATGCTGCTTTACGTGGGGGTAGCAGTAGTTGTCGCAGGTGTGGGGGGAGCAGATAAATTGTCTTTACAACCAGGCGGCACGACTGCACCCCTGGAAGTCATCGCCCGCAGTTTCCCAATTCCAGGAGTTTCTCAACTGCTAGCCGTCGGCGCAATTACCGCTATGTTGGGAGTTTTGCTGAACTTAATTTTAGGACTCTCGCGCATCTGGCTGGCGATGGGGCGGCGCTTGGATATGCCGAGAGTCTTGGCGCGGCTGAATCCTTCGGGGACAACTCCCTACGTGGCGGTGGTGGTTGTCGAAGTTACGATCGCACTTTTAATTCTCGTCGGTGATGTCAAAACCACTTGGTCATTTAGCGCTTTTAGCGTTTTGATATATTACGCTATCACCAACCTCGCCGCGCTGCAACTTTCCCCCGCCGAAAGGCTTTATCCACAGTGGTTGGCTTGGGTGGGTTTGGGAAATTGTCTGTTTCTGGCTTTCTGGGTGGAGAGGGAAATTTGGCTGACAGGATTGGCATTAATTGCCGCCGGTTTAATTTGGCGGGCGATCGTCCGACTCCCGGCGAGAAACTAGAAGTGTGATAAATTGAAACAGCATCCCGCATTGTAGAGGGCCATGCCCGATCGAACCCCCTTGCTGGCGACTCAAGAATCTCTCGCATTCAGCGCCATCAGTCGCTATATAGCTCAAACCCTAATTACCATTCAGGAACAGCATCCCGAATGGATAACTGAAAAATACAGGAAAACCCCCTGGGCCAAACCTGATTTTCAGTCAGTTTTGATTGGAAAATTGACAAAAAGTTTCACAGTAGCCACCGATACAGATTCCCTACTGCTGACTGCGAAAAAATACCTACAAATTCTGCTGGTTCCAGAATTCGTTAATTCACCTCAATTCAGCAAATTATGCGCCAAAATTCAGCAGCTAGCCCAATCTCAAACAGCACCGCCTAAATCACAAAACTCAGTTTCGTCAAAGCCTCCCACTCCCACCACCCATCAAACAAATTCGCTTCCAATCGGCATTGCTATCTTGCTGCTAGATGTCGAAAACTTGCAACTCACCATCGAAACCGAAAAATTCCTAGAGGAAATTTGCCACTATCCAATCCAAATCAAAGTTGCCTTTGCCAACTGGCGCAGCATGGGCAAAAAAGATGCCGAATTTCACCAGCGCGGCTATCAACTGATTCACGTCCCCCCCGGCAAAGACAGTGCCGACTTAAAAATGGCTACAGTCGGCGCATCGATTTTCGTACATTATCCCACAGCCAAAGAGATTTTTGTCTGTTCGTCCGATCGCGCCCTCACTCACCTCAGCAATACACTGCAAGCCCACGGACTAACCGTATTTCAAGTCCGCAAACAAATAGATAAAATCATAGTTTTAAACAGCAAAACCGGACAAATGGAAACCCATTCCCTTGTAACCATACCGGAAATTACACCATTAGAACAATTAGTTGTTCAACTAAAAGAATTAATCAAAAAAGAGCAAAAACGCACCTCAACTCAGTGGATCAAAGTTTCTACTGTTTCAGCTTTATTTCGGGAAAATTACGGCTTAGTCCTCAATCAAGTTGTTGCCCATCATTTGCTCGGTACTAAAACCCGGGATATCTTTCTTAAATATCCCACCGATTTTGTCCTCCACAAACCCTCTGAAGTTTCTCAAACTTATGTCACTCTTTTTGAAGTAAGATTATCGCCCCCACCCCCAATACTTAGCCAAGAAATTCTGAATAACCACCAGACAGCACCTGCGACTTTGACCGATATTAATTCTCTGGAAGACTTGGAAAGAGCTCTTGTCAAAATAGTTGGCGACTTAACCGGCAACTCTCGTGAAAATTCTGTATTTCTCTCCAATGTAGGCAGCGAATTTCACCGACAATACGGCAAACAAATTACCCAAATAATTAAAGATTTTAATCTGGGTAGAAAATTTACTAAGTTTTTGCAATCCTGCACTTCTCTCCAGCTAAAAAAAGCCGAAAAAGGCTGGCAAGTTTCCCTCAATTAATTAAAAATTAAAATATATCAACCTCCCCATTACTAGCAACTTGAGTTATCATACAATCGAGACGTAAAGAAATGTAAAGGGATATGCAGGACAAAGTTGTGGTTGTGGTGGGTGCGACTGGCGGCATCGGTTCAGCGGTGGCCCGCAAACTCGCTGATGCGGGTGCGAGGCTAGTGCTCGCCGCCAGAGACAGCAGTAAATTAGACGCTTTAGCTAGCGAACTTTCGGCAACAGACGTACTGTGCGTACCCACAGATATCACCGATTTGCCCCAAGTCGAGACGCTGATGCACAAAGCTGGGGGGCATTTCGGACAAATTGATGCCCTCGTAAACGCCGCCGGTGCCGGAATTCTCAAGCAGTGGAACAAGTTAGAACCCGCTGATTTAGATGCCATGCTTGACTTGAACTTGAAAGGCAGTTTTTACACGTCTCAAGCAGCGGCGAATGTAATGAAAGAGCGCAAATCCGGCCACATTTGCAATGTCATCGGCATTTTGGGCAAGCATTCGATGGCTATGGGAACGGCTTATTGCGCTTCAAAGTTTGGGGTAGTTGGTTTCAGCAAGTGCATGGCAGATGAACTGCGGCGCTACGGCATTAAGTTTACGCTATTCTATTTTGGCGGGGTGGATTCTCCGTTTTGGGATAATGTGAGTTTGAAAGTAGACAGGTCAAAAATGCTGACTACCGACACTGCCGCCAATGCGATTATGTTTGCTCTTTCGGCTGACCCGCAAGCTGTGCCGATGGAGATTAATATTCAGCCGGAAAGTCATTTGTTCTTTTAGCTATTGAGGAGTGATTTGAAGGTAGAACGCAGCGGAAGCTGAAGGCAAGAAAAATTATGATATTTTTAGGTTTGAGAACTTGTACAGCCGTTAATTATGTAGGTGCATGGGCTCGCGCACCTTACCCCTATAAATAGCACGTCAAACCATTTTTTTGCCTTAGTCCTATTGGTGAAGGCCTAGCGGTCAAACCTAAGTTATCGCACACACCGGGTTTCTTTTAAGGGCCGACTTATTTCTACCTTCAGAGGGAGCTAGGATATTCAATCTTTAGGTTATTATTAAGTGGGCGCGCAATAAAAACTATGAAAAATATCCATTACTCAATTCCTCCCTTGCAATTTCGCCTTGAAAATCAGCAGATTTTCCATTTTTCAGTTTCCATTTTCAATTATTGATTATGGAGTTCGATCGCATTCAATTTTACGTTGAAAACGCTAAAGTATCCCGCGACTGGTTTGTCAGCCAGTTAGGCTTTCAATCAATAGCAGGTTATGCAGACAGCCACACTCACACGGAAGTTGTCATCAGTGGCAATGTATGTTTTGTTTTATCTTCGCCCCTGACACCCGCTAGTCCCGCTGCTAGTTGGTTGAAGTTTCATCCTCCAGGGATTGCCGATGTGGGTTTTCGGGTAAAAGACATTGAATTAGCGGTAGCTAGAGCGGCTGCTGAAGGCGCTAAAATCCTGGAACCGATTCAAGAAGACCTAAACGCAGGAGGCTATTTTAAGCGGGCAAAAATTTCGGGCTGGGGAGATTTAAGCCATACGCTGGTGGAGCGAATTGGCAGCCATTCACTGCTATCGGCTTCGGATAAGCGGTCGTTGTTTACCCGGATTGACCACGTAGTGTTAAATGTTGAATCGGGCGATTTGTCAGGTGCGGTGAGTTGGTATCAAAAAATATTAGGTTTTCAACCGCAGCAAAATTTTGATATTCAGACTGAGAAATCAGCTTTGCGGAGCCAAGTTATGGTACACGCTGAAGGTGGGGTGCAATTCCCGATTAATGAACCCGCATCAGCTAATTCTCAAATTCAAGAGTTTTTGAGCGCAAATCGGGGGCCGGGAATTCAGCACATGGCTTTGCAAACTAATAATATTGTGGGTGTTGTTGCCGATTTGCGATCGTGCGGTTTGCCTTTTCTACCAGTTCCTCCAACATACTACTCGGAATTGCAGGAGCGGCAAAACTATTTGCCTGCTGATTGGCAAGAAATTGCAGCTTGTCAAGTTTTAGCCGATTGGCAAGAAGATACTCCCGCAGCGATGCTGCTGCAAATCTTTACCCAGCCAATTTTTGCAGAACCGACTTTCTTTTTCGAGATTATTGAGCGCCGAGTTAGTTTAGTTAACGGCAAACAGGTGCAAGCAGGAGGTTTTGGGGCGGGGAATTTTCGAGCTTTGTTTGAGGCAATTGAACGCGAACAAATGAAGAGGGGAAGTTTGATAGATGATTGACAAAACTTCCACTTTTTAGATCATACAGGGGTGTTAATCAGCACTGCGATATCTTTCCAGCCGTAGGCAATTTCTTTGAGTGCAACTCCTGCTCTACTTGTTTGCTGTTCGTCTACTTTTTCACCTCCTAAAAATTCATAAAACCTATAGGCTGAATTGTCTCCTAGTACCCAAACTAGCATCGAGTTCAAACTTAACTCTGCCAATTTTGTGGCAACTGTTCTCACGAGTTGCCGTCCGATTCCTTGACGCTGATATTCCTCCAAAATATAGATGGCAAATAATTCTCCTTTATATACATATTTGCCGGTGCGCTCGCAACCACCCGCAGCAAAACCCACAATTTGTCCCGACTCATTCTCAGCAACGCAGACAAAAACCCCAGTATTTTTGACGTTGGCAAGGATTTCTTGCCAACGGCTTTCTGCTTTTTCATAGGACAGTTGCGCGAAGTAATCTGTGGGTACAATTTTTCGGTAAGCTGTCCGCCAAGTATCTAGATTAACCCGTGCGATTGCAGGTGCGTCAGCGATTTTAGCTTCTCTCACAATCATCAGAAAATACTCCTTTCGGGCCCGGAAATTCTATTTTCAAGTCTAGGCTAACTATATGATCGCGCCCTTCTAGTTTAGCTCTATACAGGGCTCGATCGGCCTGTCCAATTAACTCCTCAATCGATAAACCAGCAGCAGGCACAGTAGTAGCGATCCCCATACTGAGAGTTATAAACTTACTTACCTTGGAAGCAGCATGAAAAATTGCCGCTGCTTTCAAATCGCTGCGAATTGCTTCAGCTACCTGCTTTGCTCCTTGCACATCAGTTCGCGACAAAATTACCGCAAATTCTTCGCCACCGTAGCGGGCGGCTAAATCTCCTGCCCGCTGAGCGTGGCTAGCTAAAATCCGGGCTACTTGTTTTAAACATTCGTCGCCTCCTTGATGCCCGTAATGATCGTTGTAAAGTTTAAAAAAATCGATATCGCACAGAATTAAAGACAGCGACTCTTTTTCTCGCTCCATCAACTGCCATTCTAACTCCAATTTTTTGTCAAAACAGCGGCGGTTGGGAATTTGAGTCAATCCATCCACCGAAGCGAGCCGCTGCAATTCCATGTTAGCTGCTTGTAATTCTAATTTGGCTTGTTCTAAAGCTACATTTTGCCGAGCTAATTCTTCACTTTGGCGTTTTTCTTGTTCGTACAAAAATCGGATTGAAGCTTCAGCTTCTTGCAATTCTTGCTCTGCATATTTGCGCTTGACAAATTCCCCTAATTGAGAACTTACCACAGCTATGATCTGAAGTAAATCTTGATCCGGTGGCAGTTCTTCCCGGCAAAAAAAAGTCATTACTCCTACAACTTGGCTCCTAGCGTGAATGGGGAAACCGAATCCCGATCGCAGTCCCGCTTCCTCGGCCAAGCGCGATCGCACGAAATTGCGATCGCCCACAAGATCGGTAATCCACTGCGTAGAACCGCTTCTGGAAACCGCTCCCGGCAAACCCTCACCCGCAGCGAAAGTAATCTGCTGGTGGTTTTCGGCAAACTCGCTAACTTCCTCCGCCGCCTGCCAAACAGCCACCCGCCGCCAACCAGGAGCTTCCTCGATCGGACAGCAAAGTGGCAGGCACAAAAGCGGCTGTTTTTCGCGTTTTATTTCCGCACCAAATCTAGTTTCTTTCTCCCCCTCTGTGGGCGTCCAAAGTTCGCCAATATCCCACCCAAAACTTTGGCAAATAGCTTGCAAAATTCTCGGAGTTGCGCTATCTAGAGAAGTTGATTCTGACAGGATATGAGTAACAGCATACTGTGCTTCTTGACAATTTTTTATGCGCTGTTGCTTGGTAATGTCTTTGCCGATATAAACAAAATTTTGTATAACCTCGCTATCTGCATACTTGCTTCCTGTGCTTGTCTCGAAAGTAGAGCATGAAAACGCAACAATCAGCTTTAAACCTATTTTCGTTTGGCAAGCTACTTTTACTTGAGGCCAATATTCGCTTTTAAGTGCAGGAGGTAGCTGGCTGACTTTGCGTAACAATTCCTCCTCAGCGGTAATCATGGATATGGATTGGCCGATTAATTCCGATTCGGTATATCCAAATAATTGCTGTGCGGCTTGATTCACTTTTTTGATTTTTCCCGAGTTTGCTGTTACTAACAAAACATCGCCTAGGGAATTAATGATTTTGTCAATATAATCGCCAGCCGCAGCTAAGTAATCGACTTTAATACTGTTTTCGTTGGCAGCCTGAACCATTCTTTGCTGAGCTGCAATGCTATCGGTCACATCTTCGCATAAAATAATCAATCTGTCAGCATTGGCTTCTCCATGATAACCAAAGATGTACAAATCTAGATACAAATAAGAGCCGTCTTTTAGAACTCTGGTAATTGATTTTAACTGAAAGTCTTGCTCTCGTTGTTCAATAATACCTTCAAGAATTTGTTCAATTCCAATCAGTTCGGGAAAACTATCGCGCACGTCTTTTCCTTCGCCTACTTCCTCATGAATGTCGGCAAACTCTTGCACTTTTAAAGATATTTCTTGAATTTTAAGTTCCCGATCGACTGTGAGGTATTCAATCCTGCGTAAGGATAAAAGCTTATAAAGAAGAATATTAATACTTCTTGTGCTGCTCTCTACAGTTAATATTGGAAGCATCTCGTTATTGTTGTAGAGCATCAATCTCAAAAATTAGCAGGTAAAGTTAGTTGTTTTTTGGCTGCTATTTCTCATATAAATTTTTATACTGGCAGATGTCACCCTCTGGTACCGCTGGCTAATTTATGCAAACAGTACACTTTGGATTCTCCAAGCAGTTTTTTGCTTATTTTAAAAATGAGGCAAAATATTAATTTTACCAACTTTTTTTTGAGAAAGCGCAGTCACAATCATCCTCTATTGAGGTTGAGATTTATGAACAATACGTAGCGGTTTGCACTATTTGTGCGGCATATTTTAATTTTAAATTCAGCGATATGGCTGACAACCGCTAAAGTTAAGAAGTAGCACAGTTTAATTCAAATGTTCCCTTTAATTAGCACTATTCCTATAGACCTTACCTCCCCTGGTTATTTGTGTCAATTTTTGTAAAGAAAGTGTTACCTGTAAATGATATAGTATCGAAGTATTTGTATAAAAGCTTAAAAATACTCTGCTAAATGCTGAGACTTATTACCGACTTTGACGGCCCGATCATGGACGTGTCCGATCGCTACTACCGAGTTTACCAGTATTGTCTTGCCGAGACTAAGCGTTCGGACCAACCAGTGCGCGAACTCCCCAAAGCCGAGTTTTGGGACATGAAGCGCGCGCGGGTTCCCGAAACCGAAATTGCCATGCTCTCAGGATTAGATGCAGATCAAGCCCGCGATTTTGCTCAGAAACGCCGTCAAACCGTTCACACGCTCCCTTACATGATTTACGATCGACCAGCGCCCGGCGCTCTGGAAACGCTCGAAAAGGTGCAGCGCGCTGGAGTAGACTTAGCGGTCCTGACCATGCGCCGCGTCAGGGAACTAGACGAAGCCTTCAACCGCTGTAATTTAGGGCAATTTTTCCCTGAAAACCGCTGCTATTGCCTCCCCAACGATTACGTCAAAACCGGGGATGTCAAAGATAAGCCCCTGTTGATGGCAAAAGCTCTCGCCGAACTGCCGCCGGCTTCTGACGTTTGGATGGTTGGGGATACGGAGGCGGACATTGTAGCAGCAAAAACGCACGGTGTCAAGGTAATTGGTGTTTTGTGCGGAATTCGCGATCGCACCCAACTAGAAATGCACCAACCGGATTTAATTGCCAACAATTTGAGCGAAGCAGTTGAGATTATTTTAGGTCGCAAAAATTAGTCATTAGTCATTAGTTATTAGTCATTAGTTATTAGTTATTAGTCATTAGTTATTAATTGTTAGGTGATGTTATTTGTCAGAGGTCTTGATTCCACAGTAGTTATTAGTGGTTGGCTGGTGACTAATAACTGCTGACTAATAACTGCTGACTAATAACTGCTGACTAATAACTGCTGACTATCGCAGAAAACCGCTGACCAGCCACAGAATTAAAAACGTAAACAAAGCGATAAATTTCTCTGTTGTTATAAATGCCGGACTGACCAAAGAACCCAAAAAGCCTCCTAGCAATAAGCCTATAACCAAGCCAGCCACAGTCAGCAGCACAGCCCGACCAAATTTTTGTTCCTTGCGATTAACAAAATAAAGACAAGAGCCGACCCCAAGAGCCAGAGTCAACTGTAGTAAACCATCATTAGCTGCCGGATAAATACTCAGTCCGCCTAACCCCACATACACCCCAGCCGGCCACAAAATGTCCGATCGACTAGGAGTATCGATTAGCCGCTGCAACCAAGCTGGGCTGCCACTAGGAGGAGAGGGAGTAAAGCTTGGGGGTGGCGGAGTCAGCCGTTCGGGAAAGCGGATGCGTTCGGGTACTTTAATTTTCCCTTCCTGTCGCTGCCGCAGGCGATCCATGAGGATCGCATCGTAAGCTGCTTCGATCAATTCCAAACGTTTCTTGTCACCGCTGTACTGCTCGCCTAGGCGCGTGCGGGCCTCTTGCACTTCATCAAAGGAAGCATCTTCATCGACTTCAAGCAGTTGATAGGGAGTTGGCTCACTCATGGTAATAACCCGCTGAAGACTCTCGTTATAGAGCAATCTTAACAAGAGAGGAAAGCGGGGCGGGAGCTCTGCCGCTTTCCCAAGAGTTTTGCTGCTAGTTTTTGGTGCTTTAAAACAGGAACCAGCAAACCTTACGAAAATAGAAACTAGAAGGCATTTGGCATTCGTAAATAAAAAATAATGAATCCAAAGATTGTTATTTTTATCTGGGCCGTCTAAAATTTTACCTTCTGCCAAATGCCCTCAGAAGGGACTTTTCCCGCAGGCACTCACAATTCCCGACCACTGGACTTTTTTAAGTTGATCGCGGCGGTACGAAAAAAAGCGAGCCGAGTCAGAATAAGTACAGAAAGGAGCGATCGCCACTTGAGAAAGATCGATTCCCAACTGCTGCAATTGCAGAGCATTGCAGAGGCGAACATCCAAGCGTACTTTTCCCGGTTCTGGATCGGCTAAGACAGGCGTTTCCGGCAGTTGGTGCAAAAACTCTAAAATGCCGTCGGCTGTCGCACTAGCGGCACTCTTAGGAGCAATAGTGGCTCCCAGTTCCGCTGCTACTTCCACAGATACCTGGTAAACCTCTCCAGCGATCGCCGGCCCCATAGCAATCTTCAGATTTTCTAGTTGACTGCCTTGTGCCACAAGTTGAGCGATCGCCTCTGGTAATATCTTAGCAGCAGTCCCGCGCCAACCCGCGTGAACTGCCGCAACCAGTCCCGTGCGATCGTCAGCAATCAGCACCGGCACGCAGTCGGCCGAGCAAACCCACAGCGCCTCCAATTCTCGATCTGCCACCAAGCCATCAGCCTCAGCATAGCTTGGGGCAGCGGTTTCCGGGGCCGGAGCCACAACCGGGGACAACTCACTCGTTTTGAGTACCGCATTGCCGTGTACCTGTTGGAGTCGGTAAACCTTAGCTCCAGGTTCGAGAACTGCCGTCAGATCGATCGGCCCCTGGGGCGAGAAATCGCGAGTAAAAAAGCCGTGAGACCAGCGAGAAAGCAAGCTGCAAGTCAGATAGGGCAAGCCTTCAGAACTCTGCCAGTCCCAACTGATACCGTCAGACCTTCCGACGCACTCATAGTCAGGAAAATTTGTCAAGCGATCGCCAGCTACAGTCATGAAACCTATCCTTACCCAAGCGAATCATTTAGCTTGTATTCTAAACAATCAAAAATTTTGTCCGCGAAGTTTAAAGGCAGGGCCAGGTTTCAGGAAAAAATCGGGATGAGTCGGCGGTTTTAGGAGAACCTACTGCGCCGAAATTTTGCATAACCCGAGAAATATAGGCAACTAATTAACATATACGAACACCAAAGCGCTATCATCAGTGTGGCCGTCACAGACTTCTAGGCAAGTGCCATCGGGATCAAAAAAACCGGATATCGATCGCGAGAGAATGCGTAAGGCATTTGAGCTTGTTCTATGTGCAAAAAAAATTGCCTCAAGCCCGGTAAAATCAGTTAGGCCTGTATATAAAGACAAGGATTGCCATACATTCGATCCTGACTTCGAGATCCTTGTGCCCCCTGTTGAGTTGGGAAAAAAAATCGTGAAACCAGTTCCAGACAAGCAAATAACAGCCCCTTTGAACACCAAACAGCAAAAAAAGAACCCTACAGGCGCCCGGACTCGATCGCGCCTTTTGTCCGATCGCTCACTGCTGGTGGGACTGGGTTGCCTTGCCAGTCTGGGACTGCTCAGCAAAGGCTTAGTTTGGGCCCAAGCCGAAACTCCGCCAGCAGAACAAGCCGTCCCCGGCGCGGCAGACCTCCAGCCATTATTTGAAGCTCCTCTCCCGCCCCCGGAACCAGAATTCAGCCAAGGATCGCCCGAACCATACCCTGAACCGCAGGCAGAAGTTCCGCCCTCCGAGCCTTTCGATGCCGCACCGCCGTCAGAGCCTGAGTACGCCAGCGAACCACCTCCCACCGAATATTATCTGCCGGAACCCGCGCTGATTCCCCTGCCAGAAGCGACGGCCCAAGAGCCGCCTTTTGAAGCGCCAGTTAACCCAGCCCACGCTGAAATCGACCAAACAGACTACAGTGTTGGTGCTACCAGCGAGTACGAAGCGCCAACCAGAATAGAGTTTGCAGAACGATCGACCGGCTGCGAAGGAGGTGGCGATTTGTGCGCGCCTCCTCCTGTTTCCGAGCCGGTGACGGCAGATGCAGGAGAACCCAGCTACAGCCCGGAAACTCCGATCGCAGGCGACGGCTATATTGCAGCCCCTCCTCCTCGAAATCTGCCAGAAAGCCTTCCGGGCGAGGTTGGGGGAACTGTAGCAGGAAATAGTAGCGCGAATCCTGTCAGTAAACTCGGTCAAGCCGTTCAACAAATAGGCAGCCAGGTTTGGAAGGGTTCAAATCCGCCGGAATCTGCCTACGCACCCCCGCGCTACCCAGCAAACATCGGCTACTCGGCAGACGCAGGATACTCGGCAGACACTGGATACTCCGCAAACATCGGCTACTCGGCAGACACTGGATACTCCGCAGACGCTGGGTATTATGCCGGATCTGCATCTTACGGCGGCGCTCCAGCGCCCAGCATGGGACTCGGGCCGGTTCAAGTCGGTGCGGTTAGTGTCAGCAGCGGCAGCAATACCGGTTTTGCTTACTACAATCTCACGCCGCGTCCCGCAGGTCTGCCCGGAAATGGCAACACCAGCTTGCTGTTTCCGCTATCTATTGCTTCGGCAATTACTTCGCCGTTTGGGTGGCGGACTCATCCGGTTATGGGCTACGGCAGGTTTCACACCGGAACTGACTTGGGGGCTCCGATGGGAACGCCCGTACTGGCAGCCTATGCGGGTCAAGTGGCAATCGCAGATTGGTTGGGTGGTTACGGTTTGACGGTGGTTCTCAACCACAACAAAAAGTCTCAGGAAACTCTCTACGCTCACCTTTCGGAACTGTTTGTGAAACCGGGAGAGTGGGTGAAACAGGGAGAGACTATCGGCCGCGTCGGCAGTACGGGAATGTCTACAGGGCCTCACCTCCACTTTGAGGTTCGCCAAATGACTGACCAGGGTTGGGTGGCGATCGACCC
This sequence comes from Microcoleus sp. Pol17C6, assembly GCF_036701145.1. Classification (NCBI taxonomy): domain Bacteria; kingdom Bacillati; phylum Cyanobacteriota; class Cyanophyceae; order Oscillatoriales; family Microcoleaceae; genus Microcoleus; species Microcoleus sp. Pol17C6. The sequence goes on along the minus strand of NZ_JAUBQH010000042.1, from coordinate 7,193 downwards.
GGGATCTCAACTAGAATTCGCTCTGGCAAAAATGATCGGCAGTTTGGAAACCGCCAAAGTACCGCAAATGCCGAAAATGGTGGAAATACAAACCGCTAGCGGACTCAAGGATTTGGAAAACGATCTGCCCCAGCTTCCACCTCTGCCGCTGGGAATGGACATCGAAGTTCACAACCTCCAGCCGCCATTCCCGGAACTGTTAAAAGCTGACACTTCTAAGCCCAAAGGTACTGAAGCCGTCAAACCCAAACCTCAGAAGCAAGCTAACAGGTAAAAATTGGGGACTGGCTAGATTAAATTTCTTGTGGAACGGTCGAAAAGCCCACCCCACAAGAAGATTTATGTTTTGTGCAACGAGTTCGCGTGTTCGTTGCTTTTCCTCGTTACCAGGCTCTTTGGGGTAACGAGGAAAAACTGATAAAAAATGGTAACTTGCAGCTTATGCTAATAGCGCAGCATTTGTGGGAATTAATTTTATTTCTGATTATTCTAGTCGGGCCGATTCCCTTAAGCTTGTCTCTTGCCTTCGAGAATCAGAAAGAAAACAATAACTATTCATTTCCCCATTTTCTCCTCGTACTCCTGACGGGATGGAGCATTGCACAAGTTTGTATCGGCTTGATTTTAGGAAGTGCAGATCGACTAAATATTGCTGCGGTGATTATAGCAGAAATTTTGATTTGTGCGATCGGCTTCATCCTGATTTATACAAAAAACCACAAAACTTTTACCTTCTCCGAGTGGCCGATTCCCCGACTTAAGCAACCTCTGAGCAAATCAGAATATCTAATTATTGTTGCCACCGCTGTTGCAGGATTTTTGCTGTTACAAACTCTCGCAAGCAAACCCACAACCAATTATGATTCATTGTGGTTTCACCTGCCTGCGATCGCCCGATGGTATCAAACCAATTCATTTAAATTATTAGATGCTGCGGGTAATTGGATTTTTGAGCAAGAACAAGCCCGAGTATATCCCTACAATTGGCACGTTTTATCTGCTTTGTGTGTACTCCCCTTCGGAGAAGATTTTCTAGCAGCTTTTCCCCTGCTAATTGCGTGGGGACTTGAGGGAATTGCAGTCTATCTATTAAGCGTAAAATTTGGAGCAACGCGACTTCACGGTATGGCAGCAGCATCTTTAGTCTTGACAGTACCGATGATGCTCAACCAAGTTAACACCATTCACCCAGACTTACCGCTAGCTGCAATATTTACAGTCGGTTTGTATCTAGGTTTATCATATCATAGCAGCCGATCGCAATCCGAACTCTCCCTATTTTTGGCTGCCGCAGGAATGCTAGCCGGAATAAAAATCACTGGGATAGTCTATGCTGCCTCACTTTTAGGAGGATTAGCAATATTAGAACTTAAAAGATTCGCGGTTAATAAAAAATCCACACCAGCTAATTTTAGAATTCGCCACTTTATCAAACCAGTGTTACTGTGCGGCGTAGCTTGTTGCTTGCTTTTAGGAGGTTTTTGGTATGCAAGAAACTTGCTGCAAATTAATTACCCTGTCAGCGAAGTCGGCGATATTAAAATTCCCTTAGAACCTGTTTCCTTACCGTCTCCCGTACCTGGGCCAACACCTCCGGTACAGCAGCAGCCCGCTTTCCCACTTCTAAAGATTTGGCAAAGCACTTTAGCAGCTCAATTTAATCCCAGCAATTTTTCCCACTGGCAAACTGTCGGCTTACAAATTATCATTAGATTGCAACTGCCCTTTCTGGCGATCGCACTTCAGGTATTGGCAGCACCTCTGGCTTTTATCCAGGGTAAAAACAGAAGAATTAATCAAAATAATATTATTTTAATTGTACTTCTCGCCAGTACAGGAATTCTGTACCTAATTACACCTTACACCTCCGGTACTGTCGGAGAGTCGATCGGTAAACTCAGCCCTATACTCGGTTTTAACCTCAGATACGGATTTCCCTTTTTAAGCGTACTCGCCGTCGCAGCAGCAGCTACAGCAACTCTCTTGAAAACTCCAAATCTAGTTGTTATGGCAGTGGTTTTGGTTAGTGGTTTGTTCGGAATTACTAGCAACACAATTTTTGATTATATTAAAAATGCTTCTTTCACCGGAGATAGCATTGTTTGGGGGAGTTTGTTGATTGACAATTTGAAGTCTAACCCAGTAGAAGCTATTAATAGTATCGGGAAAATATTAGCTCCGAGTTGGCAATATATATTACCATATCCGATATTTTATATTGTGTCAGTGACTGTGGCTGCGGTATTGTTGAAAATAAATCCTGGCTTCGGATGGCTGAATCATGTATTTCCAAGCCGAAGAAAATCTATTTACATAGTGATAGTTGGTGTCTGTATAGGATTGATAGTAATTGGTCATTGGAGGGAAAAGCGAGATTTCGCACGCACAGAACTGTATCGCGGCATTTACGAATATATTGATAAAAATACAGTACCTGATGAAAGAATAGGCTTCTTTTTAAGTTCGCGCAGCTACCTGTTTTACGGGAGAAATTTGGACAGACAAGTTTTATATGTGCCGTTTAGAGCCGATCAACTTTCGGAATGGATTGACAACCTGCGGCAAAATAAAATTAGGACTGTGGGATTCGGGCCCCTGACTGATACAAACGCAGCTACCAGAAAAGCTTTATCTTGGCTGACAAGTGCTCAGGGCCCGCTGCAACCAGTTTTCGGGAAAGATTTTAATACTGAGTCGGTGCTATATCGCTTGAAAAATTGGTAACTGCTCATCGCAACGCAGTTACGTTTTAATAGGCTGAATTTTCTTTTTCATTCATACAACTCAGCCTTTGTCGGTGGCGTGGCGGTAAGGTTCACTTGAGGGATCGTGTCAATATTTGTTGGATTTCGCTTGACAATAAGGGAAATTGAACGGTGAAAAATGTTCCCTATCGTTACCATTAATTCGATATTTTGGCGCCGGCTCTCTACCAACACCTCGCGGCTGATCAATTGGTTCTCAGAGGATGGCGTATCTTCTACTCTCACAGGTGCATCTAGAGCCTCCTGATGTTGCAAAGACGGGGATAATAGGTTTAAAAAGTTCTTTCCTAATACTCTGTAAAAGCCAGAACGGGATAAGGGTGAGATGCAGTCAGTTTTTAAAACTTGGAATAACCAAAAGAGCGTGGTGCGATCGCGGCCGTTGCGGCTGCTTTTGTTCGCTAAGTACAGCAAAAAATTAGATAATCGATGCAGAAAATCTGGAATTTCGGGATGCCGTTGCTTGGCGGCTTCCAGCATCAAAGAGTGAGACTTCGCCATTGTCGTATAGTTGGTAGACATAGTGTTATACATCCTGCGATAGCCAATTAAAAATTCCGGCACGGCTCGAAATTGATAAAGCTCTGCTATCCGCAGGTACAAGTCCCAGTCTTCACAGCATTGAGCATTCCGTTGCCTCAATGTCTTGTCATAAACCCCCACTTTTTCCAAACAACTGCGACGGATCAGAGAAGCACTAGCGTTTCCTATAAAGTTGTGGCAGATTAGGGTCGCGTACACGTCACCTTCAATTTTAAAAGACCGGAATCCTCCTGTTAGCAATCCTTTTTCATCCAAGTCCACTGTCCAGGAATAAACCACCCCTACTTCTGCTCCTCCCTCCAACATACATTGAACTTGTTTTTCAATGTTTTCAGGATACCAAATATCATCGGCATCAATGGGGGCAATATATTCTCCTCTCGAATTTTCAATTCCTAAGTTTCGAGCAGCAGCGACTCCAGAATTTGGCTGTTTCAGAAGCTGGACGCGAGAATCTTTCTTGCCAATTTTTTCTACAATTTCAGGGGTTCGATCCTGGGAACCGTCATCGACTACTAAAACTTCAATTGCTGGATAAGTTTGAGCGAGAACAGATTTCACCGTTTCTTCAATAAAGGGCTCAGCGTTGTATGCAGGAATAATGACTGAGACGAGAGGAATATTGGGGGATTTTTGAGAATCTGGCTGCATTGGCTTTTAACAAGGTTTTTCAAATTTTTTTTTGCTTTATAGATTGTCAGCTCTACCTTACACTCGTCGCAGTCAGGAGTTACACAGTCGGTGGAAGAGATAGCTAAAAAATTCCTAATAACAATTTACCGCATTCTCTGTTCAAAGTCAATGGTATGTAGCACGTTTAAATGAGTTTTCCAAACCAAGAGAAGGGTGATAGACTACAACTAAAAGTTAGATTTTTAGAGGTAAGGAGACGTTAATTGATAAAATCCAGGATAGCAAAGAAAAGCTCCCGAAGTTACAAGAATTTAATTGATGGATCGCAGTTAGTAGGTGCGTTAGCTCAGAGCAGTCAATTATTGATAAAAGAATTCGTGGCTGACGCAGCCCACACCTACTTCGTTGAGCCAGGATTTTTATTGTTTCATTGATTAAATAAATCCGTGTTCGGCTAAGAATTCTGGTGTGATGCCTCCCAAACTGTTGATTGCCGGGGTTTCTTCCCACGGTTCGGAATGGGATTTTGAGCCGCTGCGGAGAAATTTGCCGACATACTTGCCCAGAATATCTGCTTCTAAATTAACTAAACTTCCTGGTTGCAAATATCTGAGGTTTGTCTCACCAAAACTGTGGGGAATAACAGCAACTTCAAACCAATTGCCGTCAGCATCGCAATCTGCCACGGTTAAGCTGATGCCGTTGACGGCGATACTGCCCTTGGAAACGATGTAAGGTGCGATTTGACGCTGCCATCCCGAATTGGTTGCTGGTGGGGCAGTAAACCGCATCTCCCAAGCGTTGGCGGTTTGGGTTGATGTCGCTAAAGTGCCGATCGCATCTACGTGCCCCGTCACAAAATGTCCCCCCAATTTGCTACCGGCCCGCAGGGAGGTTTCTAGGTTCACCAAAGCATCGGGGAATGATCCCAGAGTAGTGCGGCGGAGAGTTTCAGGGGAAGCGACGGCGACAAAACCTTGAGGCAGAACTTCCACTACCGTCAAACAGACTCCATCCACGGCTACGCTGTCCCCAATGGCTAAATCTTGTAAAATCTGGTAGGAGTTGTTTGATGTGCAGGAAATTTGGAAATAATCGTTGCCTAGCGACTTCAGCTTTCCCAGAGATTGAATTAGTCCTGTAAACATAAGTATTTTTCCGTAGTCGATCGCTTATTTACATGAAACCATAGAGACAAACCAGAGATAGGAGGTTTTGCCGTCCCCCTCTCCCCCCGAGTCAATCGAAAATCGAAAATCGATAGTCCCAGATCTGTTGCAGATTCCGGCGAAGATCAAGTCATACTGGATTTAGGTGATCTTTATGTCCAAGTTCTCTACTGCCTTACAGTTTCTTAATTCTATGAGGCCGATCGAATGATTGAAATGAAAGTCGCTGGAATTGCCTTAGATGCAGCCACGCGCAGTCCTATTGTCCTATTGAGAGACGCTACTGAGCGACGGGCTTTGCCTATTTATATCGGTCAGGAGCAAGCAAAGGCTATTATTAGCGCGATCGAAGGCCACAAGCCTCCTCGGCCCTTAACTCACGATCTGATGGTCAATTTTTTAGAGGCCTGGAGTCTTACCTTGGAGCGCATAGTTATTCACTCGCTGCAAGATAACACGTTCTATGCCGTGCTGATCGTCCGTCAGGGAGAAGTTAAAAAAGAGATCGATGCCCGACCTAGCGACGCTATCGCTCTAGCCCTGCGTACGAATAGCCCCATCTGGGTGATGGAAGAAGTCGTCGCCGATGCTTCGATACCGGTCGATCGAGATGCTGATGAGGCAGAACGCCGGGCCTTCCGGGAATTTATCTCAAACCTCCGTCCAGAGGATTTGATTAAGAGAAGCGGCTTCAGCCCGGGCGAAACTTCCTAAACTTTATGCGCTATCGACGGTTTGGCAAAACGGAGTTGCACCTGTCTGTATTTTCCTTGGGAACCATGCGCTATTTGGCTTCTGAGGAAACTGCCTGTCAGACTGTACAGCAGGCAGTGTCTCAGGGAATCAATCACCTGGAAACGGCGGCGGGTTACGGTTGCAGTGAGGAATATCTTGGCGCGGCCCTTTCGGCTGGTTTGTGTGTCGATCGATCGCGCCTCCACGTCACTACAAAAATTTCCCCAACCGAGGATGCAGCAGCAATGGAACGCTGCATCGACGCATCCCTCAAACGCCTGAATTTAGACTATATCGATTGTCTGGCAATTCACGGTTTGAATACTTGGGAACATTTGGCTTGGGTGCGATCGCCCACAGGCTGCATGGAATCTGTACGCCAAGCCCTGGCTGATGGTCGGATTCGGCACGTCGGCTTTTCGACTCACGGGCCTCTGGATCTGATTTTGGCTGCAATCAATACAGATTGGTTTGAATTTGTCAATCTGCATTATTACTATTTTTTTCAGCGCAACGCCCCGGCAATTGAACTCGCTAAAGACAAAGATATGGGCGTTTTTATCATTTCCCCGGCAGATAAAGGAGGGCAACTCTACACGCCCCCGGAAACTCTCGCAAAATTGTGCTCGCCTTTCTCGCCCTTAGAGTTAAACTATCGGTTTTTACTCAGCGATACGAGGATTGGGACTTTGAGTGTGGGCCCTGCAAATGCGACAGAATTAGAGCAACCTCTGAAATATGGCGATCGCGACTTTCCCCTCACCAACGCCGAAATCGCTGCGTTCGATCGGCTAGAATCGGCTATTGCAGACACTTTGAAAACCGACAAATGTAGCCAGTGCTATGCCTGTTTGCCTTGCCCGGAAAACATCAACATTCCCGAAGTATTGCGACTCCGCAATCTCGCCGTCGGGTGCGACATGACTGACTTTGGCAAATACCGCTACGCCATGTTTGAAAATGCCGGACACTGGTTTCCCGGCAGCAAAGGCAACCGCTGCACCGATTGTGGCGAATGTTTGCCCCGGTGTCCCGAAGAGTTAGACATCCCAACCTTGCTCAAAGATACTCACCAGCGACTCGGCGGCAAAGCAGGCAGGCGGTTGTGGGATTGAAAAAAAGGTGAAGCAGGGAAAAGCCGATCGAGCGTATCTAAGTGTTGCAATAATTACGCTAAACTTTGGTTTAACCTGAAATCTTCCACCATTCTCGCTTAACAGGCTTTCTGGCCTGTTCCACAAAAAGTGCATTTTCTTGTGGGGATGGCCCAGAACCCGCCCCTTGTATCTTAAAAGAGTCAGGCGATAGATCGCTACGTCAGTCAGTTGATCGTTACACCAAGCAGGCG